>CALKLO010000086.1 GCA_937991945.1 uncultured Granulosicoccus sp. | reverse complement strand
AAGCACTTGAGCACGCACAGAAACATCCAACGCCGATACGGCTTCATCAAGAATGATTAGCGACGGCTTTAAAATTAACGCACGAGCGATAGCAATACGTTGTCGTTGTCCACCCGAGAACTCATGAATGAATTTGTCCGCATCGCTTGGCAACATGCCAACGCTATCCAACACATCCATGACGTATTGTCGTACTTGCCCAGCATCAGGACGCTTGTCTAACAAGAACAAGGGCTCGCTAACCAAACGGGCAACCTTATGACGAGGGTTAAAGGACCCGTAGGGATCTTGAAACACCACTTGCATTTGCTGCCTTGCCGCTCGGGATACAACTGCTGTGCTACTCACCGACTCGCCATTGAGCAACACCGAACCACTGTGCAACTTCATAAGACCAAGCAATGCACGTGTAAGCGTTGATTTACCACACCCGCTTTCGCCCACCAACCCGACGCTTTCACCGTGGTGAATATCAAAACTGACATTGTCTACCGCTCGAAACGTCGTTGGTCGCGCAAGTAATCCAGGCTGTGGCACACGGTACTCGCACACTAGATCGGTGACCTGTAGTAGCGGTACTGCCTGATGACTATTATTGCTTATACCCGCCGAGCTGGATTGTTCACGATTCCGGCTAACCTGCGTGAGCGCAGACGCATCGAACAGTAGCTTGGTATAGGCATTAGACGGCTTAGCAAACACAGACGCTATAACCCCTTGCTCTACGATGTTTCCAGATTTCATGACGACGACATCGTCCGCCATATTTGATACCACGGCCAAATCATGCGTTATTAACATCAACGCAAGATTTTCTTCTCGCTGCAGAGTTTTTAGTAACGCCAAAATACCTGCCTGCGTGGTGACATCTAATGCTGTCGTGGGCTCATCAGCAATCAAGAGCTTCGGTTGGCAGGCCACCGCTATGGCTATGACAACCCGTTGCCGTTGCCCACCTGAGAGTTCATGAGGGTATCGGCTTAATGGGAATTGCTTACTAGGCAACCCGACTCGCTCGAGAACTTCCGTGGCCAATTTGTTGGCTTCATCGCGCCCCACGTGTCGATGTAAACGAATACTTTCACTGACTTGATCGCCAATCGTTTTCACAGGATTCAGAGCGGTCATCGGCTCTTGGAAAATCATTCCAATATCGCTTCCGCGAAGCTGGCACAACTGCTCTTCAGATTGTGTTGTTAGATCTTGTCCTTCGAACAGCACCTGGCCTTGTAGCGAGGAACCACTGGGCAGCAGTTGCATGATGGACAAAGCCGTCATGGATTTACCAGACCCACTCTCGCCAATGACACCCAACGTCTGGCCTGCTTCTATCTGCATTGCAATATCAGACAGAATGGGCGTACCGTGTATCTCAAGGTTAATGCCCTTGAGTTGTAATAACGCAGGCGTATTAGCGTTCACGACGCAACCTCGGGTCTAACCAATCGCGTAGTCCATCACCCAACAAGTTCAAACCTAGTACCGTAAACACGATGGCAAGCCCGGGGAACAATGCAAGGTGCGGCGCTAATGTAATCAGTGTTTGGCTATCGGCCAACATACGCCCCCAACTAGGAATAGGCGGCTGCGCCCCCAGGCCTACGTAAGACAATCCAGCTTCAGCCAGTATGCCTAGTGAGAATTGAATGGTGCCCTGAACAATCAGTATATTGGTGATGTTCGGCAACACATGTTCTACAGAGATTCGTAGCGCACCTTTACCGGCTACACGCGCAGCGAGTATGAACTCACGGGTCCATAAGCTTAATGCTGCCCCACGCGTTAGCCGCGCAAACACGGGGATATTAAAAATGCCGATAGCAATAATGGCATTAACCGCTCCAGCCCCGAACACCGCCGTAATCATGATGGCAATGAGTAATGCTGGGAAAGCAAACACTAAGTCGTTGCCACGCATAACCACTTCATCGACCCAACTTGAACGCCGAGCAGCGGCCAACAAACCCAGTGGCACACCCACACCCATACCGATACCCACAGCGACTAACGCTACGGCAATAGAGGTTCTGGCGCCGACCATGAGCATGGAAAGAATATCCCGACCAAAATGATCGGTGCCAAACACATGTTCAGCGCTGGGTGTTTGTAGCTTGTTACGAATATCGAGTGTGGTGACGTCAAACGGTGTCCACACGTAGCTCACTAACGCTGCAATCAAAACAATTAGGATGAGCACGGCACCGGGCACAATACTTCGTAGCTTCATGCTCGATGCCTCAAGCGAGGATCAACCCATGCATAGGCTAGATCGACCAAGAAGGTCACCATAACAACAGCGAAAACTAAGAGCATGACAACGCTTTCAACAACGATAAGATCACGCTGCGCAATACTTTGAAAAATCAGACGACCAAGGCCTGGTAGAAAAAATACGTTTTCAATAATGATGGCACCCGCAATCAAAAATGAAAACTGCAAACCGATGATGGTGAGGACCGGTATCAGCGCATTGCGCAAAGCATGACGTAGCAAAGCTTGTCGTTGGCTTAAACCCTTGGCTCGTGCCGTGCGCATAAAATCTTCGCCCAGCACATCTAATAATGACGAACGCATAACCCGTGTCAGGATGGCCGCTTGAGGCAAAGCCAACGCAACGGCAGGCAACGTCAATGACTTAAGCGCGGCAAAAAAACCTTCATCCCAACCGGCAAAACCACCGGCTGAAAACCAACGCATTTTTATAGCAAAAAACAATACCAACAACATAGCGAACCAGAAGTTGGGGATAGCAATACCCAATTGAGTAAAACCCATGACGGTTGTATCTGCCAGACCACCACGACGGCTTGCAGCCCAAATACCGGCAGGGAACGCAATGACGATAGAGAGCAGTAACGCAAACAAAGCTAACGGCAATGATATCCAGAGCCTGTCAGAGACCATGTCCGCTACGGGTGTTCGGTAGGTATACGATTGCCCAAAATCGCCTTGCAGCATACCGGTGACCCAGTGAAAATATCGAGCAGGCTTTGATTGATCCAATCCAAGCTCACTGCGTAACGCCGCCACCGTGTCGGGCTGCGCATTCATTCCCAACATATAAGAGGCAGGATCACCTGGCACCACTTCTATAACAACGAATACGACAAGACTAGCTACAAACAATGTAACTAGTAACGAGGCTAAACGTCGATACACATATCGCAACATGTCATTTAGTGACGTGGGGTAAGTGAAAAAGCCCGAAGAGCATCAACCATTGCTGATACTGTTCGGGCTTGTGGGAAAACAGACAAGGCAGTGATAACAAACCTGCGCTGGCCGTTACGGTTTAGTCTTCCCAGTAAACAGCTGTTAAGTCATTTGCCTGAGTAGGCGAGTTTTCCCATAGGCCTTGAATTTTGCTGTTAGCGACACCTGTTTTGGCCAACTGAAACAAATACCCGTTAACGTAATCGTCAGAGATTATTTGCTGCGCTTGCTGAAGCATGGCTGTTCGCTTTTCCTGATCGGTTTCAGCACCGAATGCTTCCATCAGTTCTTGAATGTCCGCATTATCATATTGGAAATAGTATTCAGGGTTTGCATAAACGCTGATATCCATAGGTTCCGTGTGAGACACGATAGTCAGGTTAAAGTCTTTACCGCGAAAAACTTGCTCTAACCACTGCGCCCATTCTAGGTTTTCAATTTCAGCCGTTATGCCGACATCGCGAAGCTGCGCTGCAATAATTTCACCACCGCGACGTGCATACGCTGGAGGCGGCAGTTTTAATGACACTGTTAATCCATCTTCGTGACCCGCTTCTTTTAGAAGCGCCTTTGCCATTTCAGGATCATAGTTAGACTGAGCCGTTAGATCGACATAAGCGGGATTGTGCGGCGCGAAGTGCGTGCCAATAGGCGTACCGTATCCAAACATGGCACCGTCAATGATCTCGCCACGATTAATGGCGTGAGCCAATGCTTTTCTTACGCGGACATCATCAAATGGGGCTACCGCATTGTTGGTCGATAAGATGGTCTCACCTTCAGTAGAGCCCAACACCACGGAGTAACGCGGATCGGCATCTAGCTGGGCTAGGTTTTCTGGCGCTGGGTAGTTAGGGAAGGCATCTAAGTCGCCTGCGAGAATGGCGGCATAGGCAGCCGTAGGCTCACTGATAAACTTAAAGGTCGCCTTGTCCAATTTGGCAGGTGTACCCCAGTAAGCATCGTTCTTTACTATTTCGATGCGATCGCCTTGTACCCACTTATCAAATGCAAAGGGGCCAGTACCCACAGGCAAGGTTGCAGCGTTTTCAGCAGTGGCGCTGTCCAACACAATCGCATCGCCCCAAGCTAGGTTGAACAACAAACTTCCATCAGCTTGCTTCAAGTTGACAGCAACGGTGCTGGCATCGATGACTTCAACGCTATCGATATTAGCGAACAACGCTTTTTGCGCGTTGGTTGATTCTTCTGCCATTGCGCGATCAATAGAGAATTTGACATCCTCAGCACTAAAAACAGCACCATCATGGAAGGTAACGCCAGATTGCAAAGCAAACACATAACGCGCGCCTTCATTTTCAATGGTCCAACTTGCCGCTAGTGCAGGCTTGACACTTCCATCAGAGCCAAACCGCGTGAGTCCCTCAAAAATATTGGCATAGACCACTTCATCGATGGCCCCTGCCGCACCGCCGGTAGGATCAAGATTAGGCGGCTCAAGCTGCATACCAATCGTTATGTCTGTTTTCGCCGCAAATGCGCTTCCAGCCATTCCAGCCATCAGCATTAATGCCGGTACCCAGTACTGTTGTTTCATGACAACTCCTCAATCGGTTTGTTAAGCAGCAAGGTCTGTAAAGAGCGACCCATCACCTGCGCTGAATCAATCATATCCTGTATTCCGACATACTCGTCAGGTTGATGCGCTAGATCGAGTATCCCCGGCCCGTACGCAATACAGTTGTGTAGCCTGCCAATTCGATCAATATGTTTCTGATCGTAGGTTCCTGGTGACACCACATAGGATGGCTCGGTGCCTAGTCGCGCCTTAATCGCAGCAGCTACCGCCGTTACGACCGGTGCGTCTCGTTCCGTCATGGTCGGCAATACGGAAAATAGCTCGCGCACCCGAAAATCGAACTTTTCACGATCTTGTTTAATGTTATCCAAAATATCATGGAGTTCCGCACGTACCTCTTCAAGGTCTTCCTCAATAAGAAAGCGCCGATCAACCACCATTCTGCAGCGATCGGGCACCAATGCGGACGGTAGACCGGTATAGCCCTGCTCCGGCTCATCCTGACCACCGTGTATAGAGTTAATGTTCAACGTGGACTGCCGAGCACCGTCAGGCACCACTGGCATGGCCGTTCGTCGCTGTTGTAAGCGTGGAATGAGCGTTTCTTCAAAGGCCTCAATAACGGCCCCCATATGTCGTACTGCACAATCGCCTAAAAACGGCATAGACCCATGCGCAATGTGACCATGGGTTTCGATTTCTGTCCACAACACGCCACGATGACCTAAACAGATGCGATCTTTGTTCAATGGTTCCGGAATAATCACGTGCTGCACACGAAGTGGGTCAAACCACCCGTTTTCGGCCAAATAAGCCACGCCACCAAAACCGCCAGATTCCTCATCACAGGTCCCAGAGATTTCGATAGAACCACTGTACTCAGGGTGCTCCGCAATAAAGCACACAGCTGCCACCATGGATGAAGCCAGCCCGCCTTTCATGTCGCAGGCACCACGCCCATAAACGCGGCCATCCTTGACGACGCCTGCGAAGGGATCGACCGTCCATCCCTCGCCTGCTGTAACGACATCGGTATGCGAATTGAAATGCACACATTCACCGGCGTTACGACCTTCGTGTCGAGCAATCAAATTCCATCGGGGGTATTTGTCGCTGTCTCCCAAAGCCCCTGTCGCACGGACTCGCTCAATCGCAAAGCCATAGGGCTTAAGCCATGATTCCAACAAATCGCAGACTGCGGCATAGCCCTCTCCGGGTGGGTTTACCGTGGGCAGACGAATAAGATCTTGGGTTAATTCAACCAGAAGCTCTTGCGCATCCAGAATGCGTTGATCCAGGCTCGACAGAGGAATATCGCTCGTCACTTCAAAACTCTTTGCAGTTGTAGACGTATATACCAATGTATCAGGTTCTATCGTTTACACGAAATACCCGCCAACACGATAGAATCTCAACACAATTCAACAAATCTACAGCAGGCCATCCCTGACTTGCACGTGAAATATTCCCATGAATCCAGCAGTGCTAGCACGACTACCCCAGAGATCTCATTCCACGCGGTTTTTTTGGGTCCGGCATGCCCCTGTTCCTGTGGGCGCGCACAAAATGTACGGCAGTTTGGATGTTGACTGCGACACATCAGACAGCGATGTCTTTAAAGGTGTTGCTGCCAAGCTACCTAAAGATGCACTGTGGATAACCAGCCCATTGAAGCGCACCCAGCAAACAGCGGATGCCCTGATAGCAGCAGGAGCCAGCGCAGCCTCGTGGGAGCAAGACGCCGACATACTTGAACAGGATTTTGGCGACTACAACGGCAAAACACACGAGGAGCTGTTTGCTCAAAGAACAGACGCTTATGTGGGTTTCTGGCCATCATCGCCAGAACTTCAAGCACCGAACGGCGAGAGCTTTGCCATGCTACGCGCACGAGTTGAATCATTTACTCAGCGTATGAGCGCAGCCCACCCTGGCAAAGACTTGGTGTGTGTAGCGCATCGAGGCACCATATTGGCAGCCTTACAAATAGCACTCGACTTACCCATTAAGAATAGCGTGAGCTTTGATATTGGTAACGTATCGCTCACTCGCCTGACGTATCACGGCGACGTGCCAGTAGGTGGCCCTAGCTGGCGCGTCGTCGATGTCAGTTGGTTGCCTTAAACCAACGCAACTTTACTTCAGACGTTCAAACACAGTCGCAATACCTTGCCCCATGCCTATGCACATGGTGGCAAGACCCAACTCACCGTCGTTCTGTTGCATGACATTGAGAAGCGTTGTTGATATGCGTGTTCCAGAACAACCCAAAGGATGACCCAAGGCAATAGCACCGCCGTTCAGGTTGACCTTATCGTCCATCACGTCGAGTAAACCTAAGTCTTTCATGACCGGTATTGATTGCGCTGCGAACGCCTCGTTAAGCTCAACGTAGTCAATATCCTGAATGCTCATGCCTGCACGCTTAAGCGCTTTTTTCGAAGCAGGTACAGGGCCGTAACCCATAATCGCTGGATCACATCCACTCACTGCCATACTGCGGATTTTAGCGATAGGGCTTAATCCTAAACTCATGGCTTTGGCACCAGACATCAGCAGCATGGCTGACGCACCATCGGCGATAGCAGAAGAACTGCCCGCTGTGACGGTTCCTACTTTTGGCACAAAGGCTGGCCGCAATGACGCCAATGCTTCTAACGATGCATCCTCACGGATGACTTCATCTTTTTCGATCATGGTGAGTGCGCCGTTATCATTGTGTCCAGCAATAGCGACAATCTCGTTATCAAAACGACCTTCGACAGAAGCTGCATGAGCACGCTTGTGTGAGCGCAGTGCAAATTCATCTTGCTCCTCACGTGAGATACCGTGAATGGTACCCAGCATTTCTGCTGTCACACCCATCATCATTGACGCTTTTGCAGCGTAACGACTAACCGATGGATTGATATCTAAACCGTGCATCATGGGTACGTGCTGCATATGCTCAACACCGCCGACGACAAATACATCGCCGTAGTCAGTCATGATGCCTTGCGCTGCAATGTGCAGAGCACTCATTGATGAGCCACATAAACGACTTACCGTTTGTGCAGCAACCTGCTTGGGCAAACCCGCTAATAAACCCACACTACGAGCCACGTTAAAACCTTGCTCTAGTGTCTGGTTAACGCAACCCCAAACGATATCTTCTACATCGCCTCTATCGACCTGTGGGTTTCTAATGAACAAAGCATCAACTAGAGCTGCAGACAGATTCTCTGCACGAACGTTGGTGAAACCACCGCCCTTGGATCGAGCCATAGGTGAGCGAACACCATCGACGATAACTACATCACGCGCTTGAAAACTCATGCTGAGGCTCCTGTGTTCTGTGCACTCTTGTCGTAAAATGTATCGCCATTTTTGGCCATCTCACGCATTTTCTCAGTCGGGTGATACAACGGCCCCAAATGCGCAAACTCATCGGCACGTGCGCAGAATGCCGCTAAGCCCATTTGATCGACATGATGCAAAGCACCACCGCGGAAAGGAGGAAAACCAACGCCGTACACTAATCCCATATCAACTTCTGCAGCCGTTCCGACAATGTTGTCTTCTAGACAACGTGCAGACTCAATGCACAAAGGCACCATTAAACGATCAACCATGTCTTGTGCATCAATATCAGCAGGTGATGCTTGAACTGACGCAATAACCGCATCAACGCTTGGGTCTAGCTTTTTCTGTGGCTTACCGCGCTTATCATTTTCGTACTGGTAAAAACCTTTGCCGTTCTTCTGCCCCAAGCGATCAGCCTCGTACAAGGCATCGATGATGGTTTTGACATCACTGGCCATGCGATCTGGGAAGCCTTCTGCCATGACACCTGCTGCATGCTTACCGGTATCCATGCCCACAACATCCAACAAATACGCAGGCCCCATGGGCCAACCAAAACCTTCAAGTGCTTTATCTACCGCTTGAAAATTTCCACCCTCAGCAATCAATTGAGTAAACCCACCAAAGTAGGCAAACAAAATTCTATTAACCAAAAAGCCTGGGCAGTCATTGACAACGATAGGCGTCTTTTTCATAGACTGCGCATAAGCGACTGTCGTTGCAATAGCTTCTTCAGAAGATGTTTCAGCACGAATAACTTCAACCAATGGCATCAGGTGCACAGGGTTAAAAAAGTGCATGCCGCAGAAGTTTTCTGGTCGCTTTAACGACTTGGCTAACAAGTTAACCGAGATAGTCGATGTGTTTGTTGTGATTATTGTGTCGTCACTGACTTGGCCTTCAACCTCTGCCAAAACCGCCCCTTTTATTTTAGGGTTTTCAACAACGGCCTCAACGACTAAATCAACTTCACCAAATTCGCCATAACTCAACGCAGGACGAATCGCGTTTAGCACATCTGCCATGCCTTCAGGCTTTAAGCGCCCACGCATAATTTGTTTTTTCAGTAACTTGCCAGCTTCTTCAAGTCCTGCGTCCAACGCCTCATCACGAATATCTTTCATGATGATAGGAACACCGTTAGAGGCGGATTGATAAGCAACACCACCACCCATAATTCCGGCACCCAACACAGCAGCCTGTTTGACAGGCAGTGCCGCTTTACTTTGTTTTCTAGCGAGACGCTTAAGTGATTGGTCTTTTAGGAAGATACCGACAAGGCTTTCAGCCACATCTGTTTTAGCCAACTTAACAAAGCTTGCAGATTCAAACGGCAGCGCTTCGTCGCGATGTTTAGTCGCATGCTTGGCCAAGGTATTAATAATAGTCATGGGCGATGGGTAGTGAGGACCCGCCTTCGCACCGACAACACCTTTGGCTGACTCTATGGCCATGGTGCGTTCCATATCCGATAGCGATAGTGGCGACATCTTGATGGCACGGCGTGCCATGGCATCCATCTTTCCAGCTTTCACTTGCTCAATAATATGGATGGCCGCGCTTTTTAAATCACCGTCTTTGACTACTGCATCTATGGCACCGTCTTTAAGTGCCACTGACGCTTTCTTTGAACTACCGGTACACATCCACTCAACAGCGTTGTCCATGCCGATGAGCCGTGGCAATCTGACAGAACCACCCCAACCCGGCATAATGCCAAGCTTTACTTCTGGCAACCCCATGCGAGCGTTGGCAGTCGCAATACGAAAATCACTAGCCAAACAAATTTCAAAACCGCCGCCCTGCGCTTCACCATTGATGGCAGCAACCGTTGGAAATGGTAAATCTTCAAACCGATTGAACAGAGCATTGACCTCGTTCAGCATGGTGGCAAGCACCTCGTCAGGTGATGCGAAGTAGCTTAAAAATTCAGTGATGTCCGCGCCTGCTACGAAAACAGATTTACCGCTGGTCAGCACCAAGCCGGCAACATCTGTTTCTTTTTCTACGACCGAGAGCACGTCACCGAACTCAGCTAGAGCTGCTCGATTGAAGACATTGACTTTGCCATCCTCTGCGTCGAAACACAGTTCGAGAATGTCGTTGTCACGAGTCAGCTTAAAGGCTGTACCGGAAAAAAGCATGAGCAGGAGCTCCATCGGGTTGGTACTGAATTAACGATTACTCGGTATGCCTTCAAACGGACAATCACACCGGATTTGTTCTGAAGCACGAGGCGCTCAGAAATGATCTTCTGGTTAAATAATAGGCTATTCGAGAAAACTCACGCAACAGAGGCTCAATGGCCATCTGCTACATAATCAAGCATGTTGATGATCTACACGTAACACCACTATAGAGCGAAGTGGGCCTCATCAAGTTCCATGAGGTTATCGGCACCTGAGAGCATTGTTACAGCCAAGCTTTGCGTGCGCGGCAATAAGCGTTCAAAGTAGAAGCGCGCTGTGAATAATTTAGCTTGTAAGAACACGGCATCGCCCTCTCCAGCCTCTAGCTGCTTCTCAGCAGCAACTGCCGCCTGAGCCCAGAAATGAGCCAGAACGATGTAGCCTGAGTACATCAGGTAGTCGACAGAGGCAGCACCTGCCTCTTCCTTATCCTGCATGGCAGCCATACCAATTTGGCGGGTTAGATCGCCCCATTCCTTGTTTAACTTGGCCAAAGGCCGCGTAAAACGACTCAATCTAGGCTCATCAGCGTGAGCCTTACAAAACTGGTGAATTTGCTTCGTGTAAGCCTGCAACAGGGCACCTTGTGAACCCAACACCTTACGGCCCAATAAATCGAGAGCCTGAATACCGGTTGTTCCCTCGTAAATCATGGCGATACGGGCATCACGGACATTTTGCTCCATGCCCCACTCGTTGATATAACCATGGCCGCCGAAAACTTGAAGCCCCAAATTAGCAGCTTCGAAACCTGTCTCTGTCATAAAGGCTTTGGCGATCGGCGTCAGCAGAGCCAACTCTTGTTCGGCAGCAGCCTTTACTTCATCAGAAGCCCCTTGGTGAGCAAGATCGACCAACTGAGCGCATCGATAAAGGAACATTCGACCGCCTTCCGCGAATGCTTTCTGTGTGAGCAGCATACGCCTGACATCAGGATGCACAATGATGGGATCAGCGGCTTTGTCGGGGAATGCAGCGCCTGACAACGAGCGCATTTGCAGACGATCACGCGCGTAGGCAAGAGAGCCTTGAAATGCTAATTCGGCGTGAGCAAGCCCTTGAGTCGCTGTACCAATGCGGGCCGTATTCATAAACGTGAACATGCAGTTCAAACCACGATTGGGCTGACCAATGAGGAAGCCTTTCGCGCCATCAAAATTGAGCACACAGGTGGCGTTACCGTGAATGCCCATTTTGTGCTCGATGGAACCACAGCTCATCGTATTGCGCTCACCCAGTTCACCACTTGTATCTAGTGAGAACTTTGGCACTATAAATAAAGAGATTCCACGCGTTCCAGACGGTGCGCCTGGTAGGCGAGCGAGAACAATATGAACAATGTTGTCAGCCATATCGTGCTCACCAGCTGAAATAAATATCTTCTGCCCCGTGATCGCAAAGCTTCCATCGTCATTAGGCTCTGCTCGTGTTTTCAACAACCCTAAGTCAGTACCGCAATGTGACTCGGTCAAGCACATGGTGCCCGTCCATTCACCCGATACCAATTTAGTTAAGTAGGCTTGTTGTTGCTCGGCTGTTCCATGAGCTTCAAGCGTATTCATAGCACCATGAGATAAACCAGGGTACATCGCCCACGACCAGTTGGCCGTTCCATTCATCTCCGATATCACAGTGCCAAGGGACTCGGGTAAGCCTTGCCCACCAAGCTCCTCGCTTTGCACCATTGACGGCCAACCCCCATCTACGTACTGCTGATAGGCATCGCGAAAACCCGTCGGCGTTGTGACGACACCATCGGCCCACGTGCAACCTTCCGTATCGCCAACGGCGTTCAATGGACTCAAGACCTCACGCGCAAACTTTGCGCCTTCTTCAAGGATGGCGTCTACCGTGTCAGGTGTTGCTTCCTCTGCACCGGGCAGAGAGGCGTAGTGATTATCAAAATCGAGAACGTTGCGCAGTGCAAAACGAATATCTTGGAGTGGGGGGTTATAAGCAGGCATGACAGCACTCGTGCAGTTGATCTTGCTAATAGTGTCGGCTCGGGAGGGCAATCACTCAATGGCCAAATTGCGCTAATTTGATATCAAATTCGTTCACACGGTTTTTTGTTCGATATATATTATATATTTTCAATAACTTACATTAAATAGACCAGTTACATTCACTGGCTTTTTCGCCTAGTTGTCGCCCCGACCATATCGTGACAAAACTAACCTTAGCGATCCTGCAAATGCTTTTTAAGATCAGCAATTTCAGCGGCAAGTGATTGAATTTCAACGCGAGTTTTCTCATGCTGACGCTCAACTAACACCGCATTTTCTAAATCGTGCTCAGCTTGGGTCGCATTAACGATTACGGCGATGAACAAGTTCAACATGGTAAATGTCGTGACCAAAATGAACACCACAAAGAAAACCCAAGCAAACGGATACGCCTCCAACACAGGGCGCGCAATACCCATAGACCAGCTCTCTAAGGTCATGACTTGGAACAAGGTATAACCGGATTCGCCCAAATTACCGAACCATTGCGGAAACTGATCACCAAAAAGACCGGTGGCAACGACTGCTGAGACATAGAAAATTAGCCCCATCAACATAATCACGGCACTTAGACCTGGGATGGCGCTGAGTAACCCATGCACCACTTTGCGCATCGAGGGCATCAATGTAAGAATTCGCAATACGCGCAGTACTCGTAGCGTACGCAGCACAGCCAAAGGCCCACTTGCAGGGACCAGCGCTATGGCGACCACCGCAAAATCGAACAAACTCCAAGGGTCTTTAAAGAAACGAAACCCGTGAGCGACGATGCGCAGCGTCAGCTCGATAACGAATACCGCCAGAATGACCGCATCCAAACCCTTAAGCAGGGTGCCGTACTTTTCCATGACAGCTGGAAACGTCTCAAGCCCTAAAATTAAGGCATTGATCAAAATCAGTGCGATTAATATTCGCTCAACTTTATGTTGAGCAATCCATTCACCCAATCGGGTTCGCCAAGAGCTATTCATTGGAATTTAAAAAACATCAGTCAGACGAAGCGGAGTAAAAGCGTTTGAGGGGGGATTTTAGACGACTCTCAGCTCCACGACGACATTCCTGTATTGATAGTTATTCCAGACACTGTTGAAAGCTTTGAGGTATTACAAACTATCGCGATATTGTGACGGCGTTACACCTGTCCACCGTCGAAACGCTCGATAGAATGCACTGGTCTCGTCAAACCCCAATAGCTGAGCGACTTCAGAAAACGTAAGCTCCGTTGACGCTAGATAGCGAACAGCTGTGGCACGCCTGCATTCATCTTTTAGACGTTGAAACGAGGTACCTTCCTCCAAAAGCTGCCGGCGAAGCGTACTAACCGACACACTTAGATGACCGGCGACTTGCTCAGCACTAGGTAGGCGAATAGACAAGTCATCACCAAATAACGCCAAGACTCGATCACTGATCTGCTGCTCTCCGTAGGCAGGCACAATAAGCCTGTACGGCGCAGACTTCAAAAACACAGACAATGATTTTTCATTTTGCACGTTGGGCAGCTGCAAGGCCTCAGGCTCAAACCGAAGCAATGACTGCTTACAATCAAACTGGACCGGGCACCTGAAAAGTTGTCCCCACATCTCGCCGTTAGTCGGCTCTGGAAATGAGAATTCCACACCTAGCAAAGCTAAATTACGCCCAGCAAACCAGACGAGCAAGTTATGCCATAGGTAGAGTGTTGTACGGACCTTAACCGGGCCTGCCTCCTCCAGCACTTCATCAATGGGTCTTGATGTGGCATCGCGCACAGTGGCTATGACGATACTCGTGCTGCGCGCCCCTTCTACAACAAGCGGCTTTACCGCTCCACCATTGCAGACATCTAAGAATTCACCGGCACGATCAACAATCGCGTGAAGATCTGGGCGATGAATGGTGCATAGGCACATCATTCGGAAGGTACCGCTGGCCACCTTCCCACCCGTGACCATACCCAACGACTCATCGTTTAGTAGTGCTATGGCTCGTTGGCATAAACGACCAAACACCGCGGCTGAAATTTCAGTGGTGGATTCCAGCGTGCTTAGATCCAAGCCTTCCTCGGCAGCAAACGCGTGCACATCCAAACCGTGGTCAGAAACATTACGCAAAAGTGCGCGCACGTAGGAGGTGGCTACAAATCCTTTCTTAGGGGGAAGCAGCGCGTTTCCGATGTGGGTTGTTGGTTGACTCATGCTAGACAGTAATACCATAGCTTATGTCAACACTTCACATTCAATTGCCTTATTGCGTTTTTAGCCGACCAAAACCAAAAAGGGGTATCGGATTATTATCACCGACACCCCCTTCTTTCTTACCCACGTTTTACTTTCTTACAAACTGTCTTTCGTACGCACTGGATATATCAAGTAAAAAACTAGGCGTTAGCTTTGTGGTGGTAGTAATACTTTGTCCACTACATGGATTACGCCATTAGATGTTTCAATGTCAGCCGATACCACATTTGCATCATTGACCATCACACCATCGGTAGCGTTAATATTCAATTCGCCACCTTGTACAGATGCAGCCACTGTTGTAGTACCAGCAAGATCACCCGACATGACTTTTCCAGAGACGACGTGATAAGTCAATATCGCTACTAGCTGGTCTTTGTTTTCTGGCTTAAGTAAGTTATCAACGGTACCTTCTGGCAATGCAGCGAACGCTTCATCGGTTGGTGCAAACACGGTGAATGGACCTTCACCCTTGAGTGTTTCCACTAAGCCTGCAGCTTGGACCGCTGCAACGAGTGTATTGAACGAACCCGCCTCAACCGCTGTATCTACGATATCTTTTTTCATTCCACCAGCCAAAACACTCGTAGAGAGTAATAGCGCTGCTGCCATACCTATTAACTTCTTCATTATTATTGATCCTTTCTCGGTTAGATATATGTAAAAAATTACGTCGCGATCGCATACCGCAAGGGTGCACATGCTTCGTTGCTTTGTGATGATAGTTACGGCTCGCTTATCAACACAGATCACCAAACAATCGGTGATTATTGCTTTGTTACGCAGCCGTAATTTATCCTCATACAACGCAGCGAAATTCAATATGAACACTTTTCAAAGTGTCTATATTAATTTCATTAAAACGTTAATGAAAAATGTTGAACCGTATTTTTATAAAAAAACAAAGGCACTACTGCGAGTCTCTTGTTAAAAATAGATTCGCCTGAATATCTGCATCAACCGCTTCAGAGCCCAGCTTAATTAGCTGACCGGCATCGTAGTGATCAACATCTACCGCCACTAAAATTTCACCGTGAATCATGCTGTGCGCGCTGAATCCGACAGTGGAAAATTCATTTATGACTCTCGGGGCTACATCATACTAATAGCGCCTACTCCTATTTACA
>CALKLO010000085.1 GCA_937991945.1 uncultured Granulosicoccus sp. | reverse complement strand
ACTGTCCTGGTACTTCGGTACTCAATTAGCGGTCATATTACCCAAAAATCTAGAGCCTCATTTACGCAGAGTCGATATAAAGTCTCTAGAAGAATTTTATCAATTGATCGGCAATGAGTATCTGTACTGGCGAGAGAACAGTTGACTCAGAGAAATAGAACGGGCTAATCTTTCGTTGTCACCCAAAGGGAATTACATACGTGGGCACGTTGTTTCGAATATTTCCGCAAACCTTAACTGGCGAACGCACAACGGTAAAAGTGATCTTTTACGGCATGTGCAGATGCAAAAACGGGTGTTGTTAGGCATAGGAAAATCGCGAAGCAATCATATGCTGGGCGATATCGAGAGGCGCGATCAGGTAAACACCAGAGATCTGTAATGCTCTGATGTATACATTTATTTTTGTCGAAGACCAACTATAGAGGCTTGTAAATCATGGTTGAAACACTGTTAGGTATTACTGAAGTTCACATGTACGGAGAGAAAATCTCAGACATAAAGTACGGAGATCCTCCAGCGAAGGAGCCTCGTGGTTTTGTACGGGTTTACGGTTTTGGTTTTGAGGGCGTCTACTACGGTCTCGATTCGCCGACCATCATGCTTCTAAAAGGCAAGGGCTCGAAGGTCAGCGATACTACCTCTAAAGATGTTAGAGACATGCTACCTGGACACCTTTGTGAGTGGGTGGTTGATAAAGCCGATCATTCAGTCAGACTTGACGAGTCCTCTGGTACATTTGAAGAACTGTTGTTGGAAGTTGAGCTTGGTGAGCATGACCATGGCGGAAGAGTCAGTGGTGGTCGTGTAAGCGGTGGGCGAGTCAGTGGTGGTCGAGTGAGCGGCGGGCGCGTTAGCGGTGGTCGAGTGAGTGGCGGACGTGTCAGTGGTGCTAAAAGTGATTAGTTTCCCTAAACGCTAAAATGATTGGCCCGAAACACACGGTGCTTCGGGCCACTTCAAGTTTGCATTGACGTAAATGACAAACGTTTTTCAGCGGTGTGCACTCGTACTGTCTGACGGCTTCGCAGTAGCGTAATATGTAGAGTACGCGTGAATAAACGACGCGGCGGCTGAGACACTGCGAACGAAGATGCGCTCTTTTCTGAAATCTAAACAAGAATGGCTGTTTGGTGGCGATGACTACGATCATCTTCCTGAAAGCGTTCGTCAGTCTATAGAGCGTCAGCAGAATATAAGTGAGCGGCTTATCGGCTGGATACAGTTAGGTATCTTGACGCTGTTTGCCATTTTATATACCACCGCACCCAATACACTACCCACCGGCGCAACCTTTGAGCCTGTTCCGATTTTTTTGGGCGCCTACTTTATATTCACCTGCACGCGTCTGTACTTAGCGCATAAAGACAGGCTGGCTATGTGGGTGCTGATCTTGTCAGTGCTTGTCGATATGGGATTGTTACTCGCGCTGATTTGGTCGTTTCACCTACAGTACATGCAACCGCCATCGTTCTATTTGAAAGCCCCGACCCTGTTGTATATTTTTATTTTTATCTCGTTACGAGCGCTGAGATTTGAACCGGGTTTTGTTTTATTGTCAGGATTAGTAGCCTCCATTGGTTGGACGCTATTGGTAAGTTTTGCATTGATGGATGAGTCTATTCATGCGGTCATAACACGAGATTACGTGCACTACCTGACTTCAAATAGTGTGTTGATTGGTGGTGAACTCGATAAAATCATATCGATATTGGTGGTGACATTTATTCTCACTCTGGCCATTGCCCGAGGCCGTCACCTGCTCATCCGTTCTATCGTTGAAACCAATACGGCTGAAAGCCTGTCTTTGTTTGTGCCTGAAAGTGTTGCTACTCAAATCGCGAACACCGATGGCCCCTTGATTGAAGCGAAAACTGAAACGCGTGAGGCGAGTATTTTATTCGTTGATTTGGTGTCGTTCACCACGCTTGCAGAGACCTTAACGCCTGAAAAATTGATTGCCACACTCAATGAATATTTTCGCGTTATTTCTGAGCCCATAGAGCGGAATCACGGTGTTATCAATCAGTTTCAGGGGGATGCCATATTGGCAAGCTTCAATCTACCCACCGAAGATGAAAATCATGCCAGTAATGCGGTGGCTGCTGCTTTGGAAATAGAACAGCTCATAAGAAATCATCAGTTCACTGATGGCATTATCTTAAACACACGAGCGGGTGTAAATACAGGGTCTGTTGTTGGTGGGTTTGTTGGCACACCTGATCGCTTAAGCTACACAGTTTATGGCGACGATGTGAATATCGCGGCTCGCCTACAAGAGCTTAGTAAGCACTATAAGACAAATAACTTAATTTCCTTACGCACCAGGCAATTGTGTCAGGGTCAGAAGTTTGAATTTGTAGCCAAGGGCAGTGAGGTTTTGCGCGGACGCTTAAGTCCTATTGAGTTCTTCGAAGTCAAGCTAAAACCCGGGTATTAAAAAATAGGGTTTTACGTCAATCCTGACAGTCTTAGTCCGTGAACAAAGTGTTCTGTATCTTCTGGGTAGATGTCAGGTTGTACTGCTTCCCAATGCTTTAAGTTGAAGTTAGGATAAGCCTCCAGTACTTTTGAAGCTTGAAAAGAAGCATCGTCTTTTTTACCCAAATAGGCGTAACTTGCAGCGAGAAGTCTGCGGCCTTCAGCGGGACTGTTCATCTTCTTTAGCGTTTTGATCGCTTCATCGTATCGCTTCAAATTGAAATAAGCACCGCCTAAGTACCATAGGTATTGATCCGGGTAAAACGGGTTAAGGACCAATGCTCTTTCGAGTACAGGAATGGCTTCTTCTGAGCGACCACAATGAGCTAATGCATCGCCCATGTTTGACATGACATCGGTATCGTTAGGATTAAGCTGTAAGGCTTTTTCGAAAGATGCCAGGCTGGACTCATGTTCTTTGCGGTATAAATTAACGAATCCGAGTTCACCATAACCGCGTGCATCTCGAGGATCAATCAGTACAGATTCTTGGGCTAGCTCATGGGCTTTTTCTAAAGCGTGCTCGGGGTTCTCTGTCCAAGAGTAACGCCAGTCTAGATTGTGAGTTCGCGATAGTGCTGCCATCGCTCGGCTGTAGTCGGACTCACTCTCGAGTGCGGCTTCATACATCTTGCGCGCTTGTGCGTTTTGCTCTCGATTGTATTTGAAAATTTTCTGCTGCCCCTTCAACATAAGCGTGTAGGTTTCAATTAACGCTGGGACTTGTATCCTTCTGTCGTCTTTATGAGCTGTTTGAGTTTGTACCGCTACTGCTGTAGAAATCAAATCCGTTATTTCATCTTGTAAATCAAAGATGTCGTCAACTTCGCGATTGTAGCGTTCACGCCAAATAGGCTCGGCAGTTTTGCAATCAAAGAGCTCTACCGTGAGTCGAAGTCTGCGCGCTGATTTTCTGATGGAGCCGGTAACAACGTATTGAATACCCAGTTCTTCACCAACACGGGGAAGGGGGACTTCACGGTTTTTATAGACAAAGGTTGAGCTTCTTGAAATAACTGACAGTGCGTGAAAGCGCGATAAGTTAGTGATTAAATCTTCTGTAATTCCGTCAGCAAAGAAACCATCTTGGTCGCTGTTGTCCAGATTGGTAAACGGGAGTACGGCGATGGTGGGTTTGCTGGCTATTAATTTATGTATAGCGCTAGCAGCTGTAGTTGGCTCTCGCTTTCGTGGGCTGGCTGACATCAAGACGACTTGGGTGTCGTTCGATATTTCGTAAATATCGACAGGGTCGGGGATATTTTTGAGCTCAATTCGGCCAGTGTACTGATAGCCGTAATTGAGTTTGTGTTTGATTTGCTCGTATACCGCACCCGATACGCAGACCGATCCTACTCTGGCGTTAGATTCGATACGTGAGGCAACATTAACGGCGTCCCCGACATATTGATTGGTTACCCGAAGAACATCACCCATATGCACGCCGATACGCATCAGTATTTTACGATCGTCGGGTAGGGAATCGCCTTCTTTATTGGCTAATGTTTGTACTTCCGTGCCTAGGCGGACGGCATCGACTACGCTGTCGAAAAGAAAGAAGAGGCCATCACCGCTGGTTTGTACAAGTTCGCCACGGTGTTTTTTGCCGAGCGCTTCTATCTTGTCGAATAGTTGTGCAATGCGTGTGGAGGTGTCGTCTTCGTCTACCGCCATCATGCGCGAATAACCGACGACGTCACCAAACAATATCGCCCTGAGGCGACGAGGATGGGACTCGTTGTTATCGGATTTATCGCTCATACGCTCACGTCTGGTGATTTTGTGTCTTTTACATCCGACAAATAATCAGTGCGTCGAAGGACCTATTCCATGCTACCTTAGTTTTCACTCGGCCAGCACCAATCTTGTGTTGCGCGAGGTCCTAATTTCAAAATAACAGAGCGACTAAGGTCTTTACGCAGTTTCGAGCCAGCTGTCTGCCAGTCCGATTCCAGTAAGCCGACATTCATCAGGTCAAAATATTGGCCTTGCGAGAACCAAGATTGTCTCGAGATACCTTCGTTGTCGAAACCAAGCTTATTGAGCAAGGATTCCGAGGATTTGTTGTCCGCGCGATAGACGGTGGATACACGGTGCAATCGTAGCTGCTTGAACGCCATATCTATCATCATGCTGGCCATTCGAACGCCTAGTCCAAGGCGCCGCCATGGCGCTGCTATGAATAAGGGCAGAATGGCGTGGCCATGTAATAAGTTGATGCTCTCTAGGCCGGTCATGCCAATGAGTGTTCCATCAGATGCTTCAGCGACAAACCATCGACATTTTTCTTTTTCTTGATCTGAAATGAGTGACGTGATGAGTGTGGTGACATCGATGTGATTGATAGGTACGGGGACTTGCCGGTCGAATATAGAAACATCTTCGATTTGTTGGTACCAGCCAGCAATTGTTTCGGCGTCGGACAGCTCGATAGGCCGCATTTGAAAGAGCTGTTGCGTGGAAGAGCCTGCTGGTTTTTCCGGTATCTTTTCCATCGGTATTACCTCGATCTAGCTGCCCGGTTCAATAGACCATATCACGTAAGAAATCGTGAGTTGCATTCGGCATAACGTGTTAGAACATTAAAGTGACTGCTGGGCTGTGTGGTCGAAAACGATCTGCCTCTAAACAGGTGTGATTGCGTTACTGGATTGAATTATGGTATGCATTTGGTTAGAGTAGGGAGATATGTTTTGTACAATCAAGTGGTTCGCAAACAGTGGTTTGCGGCTATTTGAAAACCGACGGTATCAGGAGAGTAGAAAGATGAGTTTAGGACGTATTGGTGCATCCACTCTCGCAATGGCTTTAGCCCTATTAGTGGGCGGTTGCCAGGTCAACGGACAACCCATTTTCAATGAAGCATTTCTAGAGTCTGTCAATGGTTC
>CALKLO010000084.1 GCA_937991945.1 uncultured Granulosicoccus sp. | reverse complement strand
ATCCACAGCCCTAGCAATGATCGCTCTGCGGCATCACGCTTTGGATTCTGAAAGTGTTCAATGACCAAGTGTGTCAGCTGTTGGACAGAATCCGTTATACGATGCTCACGAGGAAGAATCGTGTTCTGGAATTGTCCCTGTATATAGTCAGCTCGAATTTGCCAGTTGTTGATCTCCTCTCGCGTCGTGCGTATCGCTTCCCAAAGCCTATGGTGCCGGCTTGCTTGGGTAGGCTGCGATGAGGTTCTGCCTTGCCTTTTTAAGCCCGTGCGTCGGCTGCGTTGTGATAGTCGGCTAAGTGGCATAGTTGGGGTGGGAGGAGGCAAATGGCAAAGCGTCATTCTACCGTTGTGTTGATGATAAATTGTGGAATTCGGTTAAGCTGCGTACGCGCCCGGCCTGTCCTGGCTAATAGATAGTCTTAGCATTGGAAAAGGTCATGACACGTTGGCACGCAAACCTATTGTTGCTGTTTGCAGGGGCAATATGGGGTATGGGTTTTGTAGCGCAGGCCAGTGCTATGGATTCAATTGGTCCTTATTTGTTTATCGCATTACGATTTATAGTTGCATCGTTAGTCATCTTGCCTTTTACCATTCTTGAGGCGCGTAAGTACAAAGCGTCGAGCAAGCTCTCAACCGATAGCTCAGGTACGTTGTTAGCCAGCGATTGGTTTAAGTTTGTACTGATAGGTCTGTGTCTATTCGCAGGAATGGCCACTCAACAGGTGGGTTTGTTGACAACCAGTGTGACGAACTCTGGTTTTTTAACCGGCTTGTATGTCGTGTTTACGCCGCTACTTGGAATACTGCTGTTCAGAACCATGCCTAACCCCGTCACGTGGTTTGCGGCGTTGTTAGCACTGTTAGGCATCTACTATCTGTCGGGTGGTGACCTTAGCCAATTAGTTATTGGTGACATACTGACTATTATCAGCGCATCTTTCTGGGCGTTGCAGGTAGTGCTCATTGCTCGTTTCGTCGGGCAGTCAGGAAGAGCTTTGGCTTTGTCTCAGGTTCAATTCACAGTGACAGCCTTCTTGGCGTTAATGGTTGCACTAGCGTTAGAGCCAATAGAGTGGGGAGCTATCGTTTCGGTGGCGCCGCAAATTCTGTATGCAGGAATATTCGCAAGTGGTTTGGCTTTTACCATTCAGGTTATTGGGCAGCGATATACCAGTGCACCTCAAGCTGCCATATTCTTATCCGCAGAAGCACCGTTTGCCGCATGGTTCGCCTACCTGTGGCTGGATGAAAAGATTGCAGCAATCGGATTTATCGGTTGCCTTTTAATACTAAGCGCCATGTTAATTGTTGAGCTCGTGCCTCTTTGGCAGGCTAGAGGAAAACGATAACTGCCAAGCGCTTGGTAGGCTTGTGCGCCTTCATAGCGTGTACTTGTGAAACTGAATCACTGATTGCTCGATTTACAGCCTATTGGAGATTTCTTGCGAATTGTGAACAATCTTTAATCATCCTGCGTGGGTTGGCAGTTTTAGAAGGATATTCTGTCTCGTAAGCCCGCGCTGTACACATTAGTCGAATTCATCCTCTATCATCTTACACACGCCCGTTTGTGAAGCAATGCATAGAAAGTCGTGGACCCCCGCACTCTTCATCAAGATATAAAAAATCGTATCTCTATGGCGCGAATGGTTTGCGTGCTGGGTATGATCTTTGTGCATGTGCCTGATGGTTTCACCGAGTCTCCCAATTATTCTTTTGACGCAGGGGGTCTTGGATTCTTCCTCGAAGGTTTATTAGTTGAGGGCCCGGGCAGGGCGAGCGCTGCATTGCTCAGCGTAATTTCAGGATACCTGGCGGTCTTCGCGTTAATTCGAAGCAACGGTTCGGTGGCGTCTTTGTACCGTCGGCGATTTAAGTCGATCGTACTTCCAATGGTATTTTGGGGTGGCGTAACGTATCTGGTTTATTTGTTGGTATCCCAAACACGGCCTACGTTCATCAATGACGCCGTGTCGTTACTAGATACTCTCAATATAATATTCTTCATCACCGAAATGCCCGTCGGTGCCACTATGCACTTAGGGTTTTTAAGAGATTTATTTGTCTGCATTTTGCTCACACCCCTTCTATTGGTGTTGGTGCGGAGAATCCCTTGGGTGTTATTGACATTGCTTGGGTTGTTTTACGTTTTTGAGCATGACCAAGCGGCTGTCATTATATTGCGTCCATTGGTGCTTTTTGCCTTCACCATCGGTATGACCCTAGCGGTAAAGAATGTATCGCTAGAACGCTGGGATCGTTACTGCCCACTCTTCATTGTATTGTCGGCAGCAGCGACTGCAGCTATCCTTCTGGTCAATGGCGGAGCGGCAGCACCGGTGGTCAATTTCTTTGCCTCCTATGGCTTAGCATTTGACGAAACTGTGTTGTATCCCATTGGTCGCTTATGCGGTTCGTTGGCGATCTGGACCTACCTACCCGTGTTTATGGGGGGCAGTTTTCAACGGTGGGTGCAGCACTACTCCTCGTATTTGTTTGCCGCATTTTGCAGTCACTACTTAATGCTGACTATCTTGTTCTTTGCCGTATGGTTGCCACTGTTCGGTGACCGCCAATCACCGTTCTTTATTATTTGGTTTTTGGCAGCGCCGCTGGTATCAATGGGAATCGCGGTAGTCATTGTTCAAATGGCTTTGAAAGTGCTGCCTCCTATGGCAACACTGTTAACGGGAGGTCGAGTAAACGCCCCCAAAAAACCCTTTATTGATGTGGCGCGGCGTCGTGCGCAAGGTGTTGCTTAACCACCCAGTTAGCGTTATGCCATGGGTAAGTAAATATCGATAAGCGTGCCTGGTGCAATGTCGGGATGACTCTTTACTTGCAGGTTTCCCGAATGTGCTTCAACGATAAGCCTAGCTAGTGTCAGTCCTAATCCAAAACCACCCGTGGTTCGAGTACGTGATGCATCGGGTCGATAAAACGGGTCAGAAATATACTTAAGGTGTTCTGGGTCAATACCTTGGCCTTGATCTCTTATCGATACAACGATATCGGTTGCTGTTTGATCCAGCGTGACGCTTATATCGGCAGTGCTATCAGGTGAAGCTCCGTGTTGCTGGGCGTTCAGCAACAGGTTACGAAATGCAATACGCAGTCTTGCAGCGTCGGCGCTCAGGGTTTGCTTCTGATAGGCCTCCGTGATTCTCAGATTCACCGTAGGGCATTGATGATGCAATTCATCAATCAAGAGCTCTTCTATGTCTAATTCATCTTTATTTAAAACTGAATGATTACTCTGTAACTGTTCTGATTCCATGATGTCGTGAATCATGCGTTCCATGTTTTGCAGGTCTTCTTTCAATCGGTCCCGATTTTTAGAGTCAGGTAAAAGCTCAGTCGTTATGGTTGCGCGAGTTATAGGGGATCTCAGTTCATGGCTTAGGGCCATGAGAAGTTGGCGTTTTGCATCCAGTAATGCTTGTAGACGCTCCGCCATGCTGTCGATACTTTGAGCTAAGACATCTAAGTCGCTATTGCCATCGCGATTGATTCGGTGAGTCAGCTCTGCATTAGACATGCGGCTAACACTCTTTTGAATATCGCGAATAGGACGTAGCTGATGTCTTATAGCTATATAGCTAATAACGAGCACTAGCGACAGCCCCAGTAGTGCAAGTGCGAGCTCATTACCAAAACGGTTACGTCGCCCTTGTGAGATATGTTGGCGTGTTAAATCGTAATATACGAGGAAGTTGCGTTGTCTTATGCGCAGTATCCTGTTGTTGGTGCTATCGTGATCAGTGATGGCAGCTTTTAGGCTGAGGGAAGTCGGTTCATTCTCATCCCATCTAGAGGAGCGTCTTTTTACTGGATGAAAAATTAGTTCATCTAAGCGGAGTGACGTACCGTTTGTTGAATAAATGAGCTCTTCATCTTTGTAGATATAAATGTCTACGAGTAAGCGCTGTGACAAGGCGTCTGCCCGAGCAGGTTCTGGTGGATTACCTAAGTCTTGTTGTACGTAGCGTACATACTGAACAAGATGAGGTTGTATGGTTCTTTGCCATTGTCCGCGCATTCCTTGCGAAAAACCGCCGACCAAAATGCCGAACAATAGGATGGCTGTGAGCAGGAAAATACACAGTAGCCTTAACGATAAAGACGAAGAAAATGCCTTGAACATTACGTTTCAACAATCGGTTGCAAGACGAAAGCGTACCCTGCGCCGTGAATAGTGCGAATAGGATTAAGTGGTTTTAGTTTTGCTCTGAGGCGGCTCACCAGGATATCAACCGAGCGTGAAAATAATTCGGTTTCTGTGCCTTTCAATTCGGAGAGTATTTGATCGCGTGTGAATGGCTTGCCAGGGGATTGACTCAGCACCAATAGCAGTGAGTATTCCATTGTTGTCAGTTCTACAAGGTGCTCATCCGCAAGAACCTCACGCTTTACCGTGTTGATTGATAGTCCTTCGAATCGCAGGTTTTGCTCTTCTGGCTCAGCAGCTGTGGATGCCCCTTGCTTTTGGCGCTTTATGTTGACCTGTAGACGTGCAACTAGCTCTCTAGGATCAAACGGTTTGGGTAGATAGTCATCTGCGCCCAATTCCAAGCCGACTATTCTGTCAGTGACATCCCCTCGGGCTGTCAACATAACAATGGGTACGTCTGTAAATTGTCTTATTTTCTTACACACCTCGAAGCCGTCCATTTCTGGCAGCATG
>CALKLO010000083.1 GCA_937991945.1 uncultured Granulosicoccus sp. | reverse complement strand
ACTCATGCCGTCGAGTAAGCGCTGCTTATCACGGTCCGTTTGTAGCCGGCCTATCATCCACGTGCCTGCGTTTGAAATAGCTTTGTAATCTATATCAACAGGGTTTTGCGTTGATAATACAAGGCCGACACCAAATGCTCGGGCTTGTTTTAGGATGGTTAAAATGGGCTTTTTAGAGGGCGGTGATTCAACCGGAGGTACATAGCCGAATACTTCGTCCATGTATATCAAGGCTCGTAAGTCGCTTGTGCCAGGTTGGCGGCGCATCCACGTGACCATCTTAGACATAAGCAGCGTTACAACGAACTGGCGCTCCTCGTCACTGAGGTGGCCTAATGAGACGATAGCTGCTTGTGGCTTGTTGCCATCGCCGAATAATAATTTTTGTATGTCTAACTCAGGGCCTTCACTCCAACTGGCAAACGAGGGCGATGCTGCAAGACCATTCAGTTTCATCGCCAGTTTGACGCGATCACCTGGTGGGAAGAACGTGTCCAGATCAATAACACCCAGCTTACGCATTGGAGGTTGCTGTACCAAACCAATCAACATGCCCAAGTCTAGGCTCTTACCTTGTGACCAATACCAATGAATGATGTTGGATAACAGGATGTGTTCGCGACTACTGAGTGGGTCACCGCTAATTCCGACTAAGGCTAAAAGAGAGGAGGCGAATCCTTCAATTTCGTCTTGTAGAGTTTCTGGGTCTGTCCCTTCAGCTGGCGCGCTGAGCGAGCCTATGACATTGAGGGAAATGCCGGCGGTAGAGCCTGGGGTGTAAATGGAGAAATCGGCAGTATCGCGGAGTTTTTGAATACGAGCAGCATCGATGCCGGATCGTTCTAGACCCGCTTTCCATTGACTGGCTTTCTCAAAAGCGGCTTGGGCGATGTCATCGCCTGCATCAGATTCGCTGATCCAAGGCATGAAATCTGTGGGCAGCAAGTTGGGGAACGTGAGCATGAGGTTGCCCATATCGCCTTTGGGGTCGATGATCAACGCTGGGACGCCGGATTGGAGCGCTTCCTCTAACAGCACAATTCCAAGGCCAGTTTTACCGGACCCTGTCATGCCGACGATGACACCGTGTGTGGTGAGATCGGAGGCTTCAAGAAACAGCGGTTTTTGGCTTTCAGGCTCTGATCCGAGGTAGAAATGTCCTGGCGGCGTATCTATTCCCATGGGTGCAAAAACTCTAGTGTTAGTCCGAGATTGCCGTAACTATACCAATAGGAAGCTGGTAGAGCGAAATATCGGTACAAGTTATGCGTCGTAAAGCGACGTCAGCGAACGTTCAAGGTGTCGCGTCAAACATCAATCGCTTTATACAACGGGTACGCGGAGTATCATAGCGATCAAAACCATTGAAGCATTCTGAATGAGTCAGGAATCTAGTCACCAAGCCACTGCCGATGATGTAGCGCCTATTATGTTTGGGCTGTCCGTTGTGTTCGTCATTGTACTCGCAGCGCTAATCGTATTGTGGATAGACATCCCCAGAGTGGCTGAGCTGAGTGTGGTCGGTGGTATCGAGCCTGATACCAGCACGCAAAGCGTGGAAGATCCCGACAAGATTGCAGAGTTGGTGCAACAAAATGACATGGTACAGCGGGCTGATCCCTGGGCTAGGTGGGCAAACTTAGCGTTGTTTATCCTGTGGCCGTTGTTCTGGATTGAGTACGTCTATTCACGTCGGTTAAAGGGAGATAAAGCCTCAGCAACTCTAGGCAAAGCATTCCGATTAGCCGCCTGCTTTGTACCTCCGCTTCGTTTAGCTGCGCCTTCAGCGGCTCATAACGGGAAAATTTGGCTACCTAATTGGGGTTGGCGTCTACCCAGTAAAGTGCTGCATGCGAATCTTGAGCGCGCCTTCAGCAGACCCATGCTGATTATCGCTTTACTGATATTACCCATACTTTTAATTGAATACGGTTTACATTCCATCGTTGAGCAGTACCCTTGGTTACAACTGCTGTTGCACGTTTGCACAGGATTCATCTGGTGTGCATTCACGATTGAATTCATCGTTATGCTGAGTGCTACCGATAAACGCTTGGACTATGTCAAAACACATTGGATTGATTTAGCCATCATCCTATTGCCGCTTATTTCGTTCTTGCGATCAATACGTGTACTTCGGTTAGCAAAATTGGCCAAGGTGCAGAAGCTGGCAAAAATGGGCCGTGTGTTTAGAGTTCGTGGTCTCTTGATGAAAACCATGCGTGCGCTCATGCTGTTTGGTTTTATCAATAAATTGCTCAGAATTACCCCCGAGAAGCGTCTAAAAAAGCTCAATGCACTCTACGATGATCAGGCCGAGGAATTGGCCGATTTACGGGCTGAGATAGACGAATTAGAGGAATCCATCGCACTAGAGCAAGGTTCCTGAGCACCTAACCTTGATCTCGTAACCCGCATTTTCCTGGTGGGTAAGGCTGTTTTGCCTAAAATACATCAATAAAACCGCACGTGAAGACGCTAGATTTCGTATATTTCAGTAATTGCTGAAACTACAGAAGTAAGAGAAATCTGCCATGAATCTTTCGTCGACGCATCAGAAGTTTGTTATTCATTTCGGTGAAATGGGGGCCCGCTGGGGTATGAACCGCACCGTGGGGCAGATTTATGCGGTGCTTTTCTTGTCTGAAGACCCGCTATGTGCGGACGATCTCGTCAACGCACTGGGTGTCTCACGCTCTAATGTGTCAATGGGACTGAAGGAGTTGCAGGCTTGGCAGCTGGTCCGCTTGCAACATCAACCCAACGATAGACGCGAATATTTCTCAACACCCAGCGACATGTGGGAGATCGTGCGCACGTTGGTCGATCAGCGAAAAGCCCGAGAAATCGATCCCACACTCACCGTATTGCGAGAACTCCAGCTCGATGGAGACTTCGACTCCAGCAGCGAATATGCGCAGGAGCGAATTCAGAGCACGACGCAGATGATCGAGCTGCTCACTGAATGGTACGACGATATGCGGCTTGTCGATTCCCAGCGTCTTGAGAAGCTGCTCAAGATGGGAGCCGCAGCCCAGAAAGTACTGGATTTCAAAGACAAAGTAACTGGTAAAGGGGGTAAGAACTAATGGAAGCTCTGCTGCTCGCTCGTATTCAATTTGCGGCCAACATTTCATTTCACATATTGTTTCCAACCATCACGATTGCGCTTGGTTGGGTGCTGCTCTATTTTCGTTTGCAGTCCAATCGCACTGAAGATCCTGGTTGGATGCAAGCCTATCGGTTCTGGGTAAAAGTGTTCGCCTTGTCTTTTGGGTTGGGCGTTGTATCCGGTATTACCATGAGTTTTCAATTTGGCACTAACTGGCCTGGTTTCATGGAAAAGGTAGGCAATATTGCGGGGCCATTGTTGGGGTATGAAGTGCTCACGGCCTTTTTCCTTGAAGCAGGCTTTCTAGGAATCATGCTTTTTGGTGCAACGCGTGTTTCAAACAGAGTGCATACCTTAGCGACGTTTTTAGTTGCCTTCGGTACTACCTTGTCTGCATTTTGGATAATAGTGCTTAATTCGTGGATGCACACACCCGCAGGGTTTGAAATGCGAGAGGGTGTTGCGTTTGCCACTGATTGGATGGCAATAATATTTAACCCGTCTATGCCATATCGCTTAACTCATACGCTTATAGCATCGGGTTTAACGGTGGGTTTTTTACTCGCAGGGATCAGCGCTTTACGATGGTTGTGGAACGACAAAAGTCTTGGTATCAAGAAGTCTATGAGAACCGGTGTGTACTTGGCCGCAGGATTAATTCCACTACAAATTATTGTGGGAGATATGCACGGCTTGAACACGCTTGAACATCAGCCCGCGAAAGTTGCAGCAATGGAGGCAAATTGGGAAACTCAATCGAATGTGCCTTTGGTGTTGTTTGCTCTGCCAGATGAAACATTGCGAGAAAACAAGTTTGAAATTGCCATTCCCGATGGGGCTAGTTGGATACTTAAGCATTCGGCTGAAGGTGTGGTGCCGGGCCTAAATGATTTTGTGACCGATGATGGGGAGGTGTTGCATCCACCGGTTGCCCCCGTATTTTTCGGCTTCAGAATTATGATCGGTATCGGTGTGCTGATGCTGCTGGTTAGTTGGAAAGTAAGTAGAACTCTCTACAAACGAGGAGAACCTGCGCGCTGGGAAGCCTACGTGTTAGTGGCTATGACATTCTCTGGTTGGGTCGCAACCTTGGCTGGCTGGTATGTGACCGAAATCGGTAGGCAGCCATGGATTGTTACGGGCGTGGTAGATACGGCAAGTGCTGCCGCTGATCATCCACTGCCAATTTTAGGATTGTCGCTAGCGACCTATTTAACCGTGTATGTGGCGTTGCTATCGGCCTACATCGGAACACTATGGCATTTAGCAAAAACAGCCGCTCATTCTGATGAAGCCAAAGAGTTGGATGCTGGACAATTCAAAGGTGCAGTTGCGAGGGCATTATCATGAGTTATGCAGAGCTACCTATGCACGATTGGCTGCCCATAGCATTTTTGGGTTTGATGGGACTGTCTGCACTGATTTATGTGGTGCTCGACGGTTTCGATTTAGGCGTAGGTTTGTTATCGCCGTTGTCCAATAACGATAATGATCGAAACCTCATGATCGGTTCCATAGGGCCATTTTGGGATGCGAACGAGACATGGCTTGTGTTGGCCGTAGGTCTTTTACTCGTCGCTTTCCCCGTAGCGCATGGTGCCATTTTGGGCGCCCTGTATTTACCGACCCTATTTATGCTGGTGGGCTTAACACTACGAGGGGTTGCGTTCGAGTTTCGGGCGAAAGGTCCAGCTCATCAAAAACCGCGTTGGGATAAAGCCTTTTTTGCAGGTTCACTGCTCGCCACTTTATCCCAAGGCTACATGTTGGGAAAATATGTTATTGGGTTGCAAACAGGTACCTATGCGGTACTCTTCGCATCACTCGTAGCGTTATGCCTAACCGCTGCTTACGGCTTAGTAGGTGCCTGTTGGTTAATTGCAAAAACTGAAAAAAACCTGCAGGTTCAGGCAATAAGCTGGGCGAAGAAGCTATTGGTAGGTACAGCCGTGGGCATGTTGGCTATTTCGGTAGCAACACCTTGGGTTAGTCCACGCGTGTTTGACGCATGGTTTACGTTTCCCAATATTATCGGTTTAGCGCCTATACCGATTGTCTCTATCGCTTTGGTGTTGGGTTTACATTTCATCTTGCGTGCATTGCCAGATGCTAAAGATAGTTATCGTTGGGTACCGTTCTTGATGACTGTTGCGTTATTTGTTTTAGCGTTTTCAGGGCTAGCCTATAGTTTCTTCCCTTACGTGGTTCCCGATCAATACACCGTGTGGGATGCAGCAGCAGCGCGCGAATCATTAATGATAATTTTGGCGGGTACGCTCATAACCTTACCTATGATTGTTGCGTATTCAGTGTTTGCTTATAAGGTGTTTAGTGGCAAAGCTACTCCGTTGAGCTACTCATAAGTTGTCGAACAGCTCTGTCGGCGGCAGCGAGCGCACCTTCTAGGTAGCCGTTGTCGCCGGTCGATATTGAGGCGGTCTCAGAGCCTGCCCAAAAAAGACGGTTATCCCACATGGGGGAGGTATCAACCGTTTGATGTGCATGGCCGCGTTGCCCATCTCTATCCTGATGGGTGGATGTGAAATCGTCCTCAGCCCAATCTTTGTAGAAAACCTGTTCAGGGTTTTTAGCTGACTTTCCAAACATTCGCACAAGCTGCTCCACAGCAGCTTGCTTTATCTCTTGCCCGCGGTTAACGCGGGCTGAAGCAGGTATGCCTACAAAACCGAATAAGGCGTAAGGTGCGCCAGTCGGTGACGATGCGTCGTGTATTTCTCCCAATGGCCCGATCTCACTAACGCCGTCTCCCGATAAGCCTTGTTCACGCCAAAAAGGTGAAGAGTAAGTGGCTGAAAATTTTGCTTGGCCTGCCATCCAGGTGGGCGTGTCGTGCATGAGTGCCAGATCAGCTGCTGCGAATGGAGGCGTTACAGTCACGGTGTTGGCGATGACTCTGGGTGGCGCTGCAAAGACCAGACGTTTGGCTTGTATAGATAATGATTCGCCAGCTTGAACAACGGTTGCGCTGATCCCGTCGTGTGTGTGTGTGGCGTGGCTTAACGAACTGTTGTTTAAGATGGATGCCGGGTCCAAACCATGGCTAAGTTTTTCAACAAGTACTCTTAACCCACCGTTTATTCTGAGTGAGCCTGCCATTGAGGCTATACCGCTTTGCCGTTCTAGTCGCCCCGTTCGGTATTCAGCAATCGAAAGACCTTCGCTGTATTGTTCGAACACCTGTGGTTCAAGCTTTAGCTCTTTGACTAACGCCAACATGCGCGCCTGCCATGGCCAAAACCACGAGGGCCCCATATCAATACCTGGCGCAAAATCATCATGGCCTGCGGCTATGGAGTGTATGCGTCCACCTATACGGCTACGTGCGTCAACCACAGTGGCTTGAACGTGGTTTTGTTTCAGCTGGTGAGCAATACGGAGCCCAGAGAACCCAGCCCCAACGATCAAAACATCAGTATTCATGATGCGTATGTCTGCAGGTGCTCATCGAATACAGCTAGACCTTCATCAAGGTTCTCTCGACCATACCCAAGTCGAAAATGATTCTCTGGCGTTTTGCCTAAAGTGGATTGATAAATACTTCCCGGCAGCAAAAGTACACCACTGTTTTCTACCAACGATTGTGTGAATGTGTCAATTCCATCAGCGCCGTGGTATTTCGGAAAGCCCATGCAAGAACCCTGCGGCCGTTGCCAGTCGAATAGGTCCGGGTAACGACTAAAAAAACTATCCCATTTAGGTAAGTTTTTATCAACGATTGCGCAGTTGCGAGCAAGGATGGTTGATCGGTTTTTAAGGGCAATTAATGTGAGTCTTTCGCTTGGGCCAGAGTTTGCTATCGACAGATAATGTTTCATGCGTTCCATCTGCGATAGCAAGGCTTTATCCTGACAGGCAATCCAGCCAATGCGTAACCCTGGTAGGCCGTAGGATTTTGACATGACGTTTAACGATAAACCGCGCTCGTACACATCGGCTATAAAGGGCAAGTGCGAGGTACCTGTTTGTCCGAGTCCGTTAAATATCTCATCATGCAGAATGTATATACCGTGTTTTCGGCATAACGTTATCAATGCTTCATAACGATCCAACGGCAAGATGGCACCCGTTGGATTGTGTGGGAAATTAATAGTGACTAATTTCGTATTGGGCTTTATGGCCGCGGCAATGGCATCGATGTCAAGCGACCAACCGTCATTGGCATCCAACGCCACGGCACTTGCTTCGCAAATCGCCAGAGGCAAGGATTCGTGTGATTGATAATTAGGTGTGACAACTATCGCATGGCTAGATTTGTCCAAGATCACCGTGTTGGCTGCAAAAATACCCTCACTGGCACCGGCAAAACAAAGCACCTCATCGGCCTGACGATGAGTATAAGTATTAGCGATGGCGTCTCTTAAATCTGGGGCACCATACGTCTCTGTGTAGCCCAGCCATAGGTTTTCGTAAGCCTCTCTATCCTCGTCACTGGCCATATCTAATAACTGCGACAAACTCATACTTTGAGCATCCGAGGCAGTCATATGATAACGAGCCTTGAATTCCCATTGGGAGAAATGCGTTTCCAACTTAAAATCGGGTAATTTATTCAAGGTTTTTCTCTGTGAACAGAGCAGAACGCGCTGTGGTGCTGCAAGGTTTGATGGTTGGTATCATGGTACCCAACTTCAATGGCCTAAGACGGTAATTTTGTGGGTATGCGACGCCGTATTGGTCGGCACACTTGTCCTTGTAAATGTCATCGTGGTGTGTGAATCTTCCGTTACAGCAATGGTATGGAATATTGACAGAATGATTGATTTATACACATGGGGAACCCCAAACGGCCGCAAAGTGTCGATTGCTCTTGAGGAAATGGGGTTCGAGTACGCGGTACACCCCATCAACATCGGCAAGGATGATCAGTTCGCTCCTGAATTCCTTGCGATAAGCCCAAACAATAAAATCCCTGCCATTAAGGATGGTGATCAGACCGTATTCGAGTCGGGTGCTGTTCTGATGTATTTAGCGCGTAAGTCAGGGCAGTTTTTACCCGCTGAAGGAACCCCCGAATACTGGCAAACACTAGAATGGTTAATGTGGCAAATGGGCGGCTACGGACCCATGCTGGGCCAAGCTCATCATTTTCTCCAGTTCAACCCGGGTTTGTCGCCATACGCCGAGAATCGATATCACACGGAGGCTCAGCGTTTGACAGGAGTATTAGACAAGCAACTGGCTCAATCAGAGTTTCTTGCTGGGGAGTTAAGCATTGCTGATTTTGCCGTGTGGCCTTGGACCTCGCGTTTCGACTTCCAGCGTATAGATCTCAACAACTACCCCAACGTAAAGCGCTGGTATTTGGAACTTGCCAAGCGACCGGGCTTTATCAAAGGCTACGATCAACCAGCCAGCGGAAATACCATTCCTATGCCAGCTACGGATGCTTAAGATGAACCCTGCATCGGTTGTAACAGTGGATTGGCTGCAAGCGCATATAAACGATTCCGACATCCGTATTGTCGACGCATCGTGGCATCTGCCGCCAACTGGCCGTAATGGCCATGACGAGTTTTTGGTATCGCACATCCCTGGTGCCGTACATTTTGATATTGATCAATGCATAACGGTCAGTGATTTGCCGCATACGCTACCAAGCGCTGCAACGTTTGCTCAATACGCGGGAGAGCGCGGTATTAATGAGCAACATCATGTTGTGGTTTACGATTCACAAGGTTGGTTTTCAGCCGCCAGAGCGTGGTGGATGTTCCAGCATTTTGGATGCGATAAGGTCAGTGTGCTTGATGGTGGTATGGCTGCTTGGAAGGCTAAAGATTACTCAGTGCACTCAGGCGCTGCATCGGTAAGCGTCGCAACGTTTAAGCCCTCAATTAACACCAGTGGTGTGTTTAAGGTTGTGGGATCTGCTCAAGTGCTTGAAGCGTCGCAAACCGGCGATACCCACATTGCTGATGCTCGCGGTTCAGCACGTTTTCATGCGACGGAGCCTGAGTTTCGACCAGGGCTGCGCAGTGGTCACATCCCATCCAGTATCAACGTACCTTTTAGTGAACTCATTAATGACGGCTTCATGCGCTCGGACGAAGAGTTGCTGGCTATCTTTACGGCAGCTGGATTAACACAAGACAAGCCTGTCATTGGCAGCTGTGGTTCTGGTGTAACAGCTGCCATTGTCTTATTTGCATTACAGCGAGTGGGCTTTAACGACTTATCGCTTTATGACGGATCATGGACCGAGTGGGGTAGTGTGGAGTCATTGCCTATAGTGCCGTCTTGATAGATTAATTAACCTTATGAAGCTACATAGGCTGCGATTGTAATAACGTCCTAACAGACTAATCCATCAGTCTTTAGTACTGTGTAACCAACGAACAACAAAATAGAAGAGGTAGAGAAAAACACGATGACCATGAACAAAATAGCCGCAACCTGTGTTGCCGCCATGTGTACGTTATCAACCGCCGCTATGGCAGATTCTGTCAAAGTCGGAATGATTACCACGCTCTCGGGTGGTGGGTCAGGGTTAGGTATTGATGTACGAGACGGTTTCATGTTGGCGATTAAAGGCAACAATGATATTGAGCTCATTGTTGAAGATGATCAACGTAAGCCGGATGTCGCAGTTCAGCTAGCCGACAAAATGATTCAGTCTGAAAAGGTTGATGTACTAACAGGGATCATTTTTTCTAACCTAGCAATGGCGGTAATTCCTGCAGCCGTTAATCAAGGCAAATTTTATCTATCGCCCAATGCAGGGCCCTCAGCGTTAGCCGGTAAAGGTTGCCATAAGAATTACTTTAACGTTGCATGGCAAAATGACAATCTGCACGAAGCGGCAGGTGGGTATGCGAATAGCGCCAATTTTAGTAACTCATTTATTCTTGCGCCAAACTACCCAGCCGGAAAAGATGCTCTGACCGGTTATAAGCGGTTTTACGAGGGTGAGCTAGCCGGTGAGCTCTACACCAAGCTGGGTCAAACTGACTACGCCAAAGAGATCGCGCAAATTCGTGCATCCGATGCTGACAGTGTGTTTTTCTTCTTGCCAGGCGGTATGGGCATAAGCTTCATGAAGCAATGGGCACAAGCAGAAATCGACACGCCTGTGCTCGGGCCTGCTTTCTCTTTTGATCAGGGAATACTCGGAGCGGTAGGTGCTGCAGCATTGGGTGTGAAAAATACATCGCAATGGTCCAAGGATATCGACAATGAGGCAAACAACATCTTTGTTGCTGACTTCCAGGAAGCCTATGGTCGTCTGCCTTCTTTGTATGCATCACAGGGTTATGACACGGGCAAGCTGCTCTTATCAGCCATGTCGAAAGCTGATGTGTCTGACGCTGATGCATTCCGCACGGCTCTAGAGGCGGCGGATTTTGACTCAACTCGTGGTAGTTTCTCGTTTGACCAAAGCCACCACCCAATTCAGGATATATATGTCCGGGAAGTGGTTCAGGAAGGTGACATCCTGACTAACAAGATTGTGTCCGTGGCGTTAAAACAGCGTTCGAATGCTTACGCAGAGAACTGTTCCATGTAATGTGGCTCTAAGTTGACTACAGTCAGTGAGCGGCTTTGGGTTTTGGGCCGCGCTCTGATTTTGATGCCAACTTCATAATTGAAAAGTGCCCATTGGCAGGCTAGGTCTGCAGACTGTAGTGGTCAACTGATTGAACCGATTGATGGAGGAAAGGGCTATGACACTCAGTAAAGCTCGAATGGAAGGAATACCCATGTCACGAAAGATCGCTAAAACCTGTGCAGTGTGTTTTTTATCTTTAGGCTTAGCCGCTTGCAATAGTGGTGGCAGCTCTAGCGCCGATCCTGAAGTAACCACAGATTCTTCCGGCGACGAGTTAGACGATGTTGAGTCTGGTCCCGGTACCGGGTCCGGATCTGGCACCGACTCAGACGACAACAATAGCCTCGTTTCAGCGAGTACCGTTGAAATTCAGCGTGCAGCAGCTCGCAGTGTGTCGTCTGGCATGAGTTCGAATTTAGCAAGCCTGCAGCGGCTCAGCGATGAGGCTATGGTCGAATTAGAACCCGACTCCCTAGGTGCGCAGCTTGTCGAAGGGGTCGATTTAGACATGTTGTCCGAATTAGACTCAGACAACAGCGATTTCATGAACAACACTCTGGGCCTTGATGACTCTAATGCGATCATCATGCGTGAAGGCGACCTAATAACGGTTGATCCTGACGAGAGCCGAGTATGTGGCTCTGAGTTTGCGATATTGCAGGTGTTTGGGTACAGCCTAGCCAACTGCGAACAGATCATGGCTGACCTGACTGTTCAGATACAAGCCGAAACCGACGATTCTGGTGTCATTAATTATCTGATGCAAAGCGATAATTTACTCAGCGTCGCCTATGCACCGGATTCAGTGAGTTATGAACTCCAACTTGCAGCCCTGAGTGCTTTGAACCAACGTTCAGAGCAACTATCAGGAATCAGTGAATCCGATTGGCAGAACGTCAGTGGCTCAGTCAGGCTGTCCGCATCAGTGTTCAATGATGATCCCGGTGCGGTGTCGGGCGAGCTCATGCTCGAGGTGATTGACGCTATAAACGTCGAGTCAACGGATGAAGCTTCAGAGTCCATATCGTTGCAACCATCTACCGTTTTCAAAATAACCGTGGATGAAACCAGTGGCGATGTCATGACCACTGTGGACTGGGGGGCGCTTCAACTCATTGGTGATTTAAGCGAAGACGAAGATGGCAGCATGTTGTCTCAACTGAACTTGGCAGGTTTGAGTGGTACCGCTTCACTTAATTCAAATTCGCCGTCTATCTCTTTCGCCAATGTTGGCTTTAACGACGTGCCATTGACGCTTAGCATTAATCAGGTCGATTCTCTTCGGTTGACGCTTTCGTCATTCGATGTAACGTTAGATGCAGAGCAGGGCCTTATAACGTTTGACGGACCTTTGGGAGCTGCATTAACGGTCAACAATTTGCTCGGAGCCATAGAAGGGCTAGGGCCTGAAGCTGAGGCTAGTCTTACCATCAATGCGGCTGCCGGAACCGGTCTACGTGACTTACAGGACGGGTCTACCCAGGTTATAAACAACGGGCCATTTGCAGTGTCTGCAGCAGTTGTCAGTAACGGTGTATCGCTGCAACAAAGCGTAAGCTTTGCTGAGGGTGAGTGTTTTGCATCCGATAGCGAAGCCGATGCAGGGCTTGGCATCGATCTAATCGCTGTACCCTGTGCACCTTAACGGCTACCTGTCTGTGAGTCTTTATTCCCATCGAGCCTATTGCCCTATAGCAATGGCTCGGGCGCATCAACAACGGACCAAAAAGCCTCAACCAAAGGGTTTTTGAGGTTCCGTTTAGCGGTTATCAAACCCAGCTCATAAGGCAGAAGAGTAGGTGTTACCGGCAGTGTGCGTACTCTCTGCGCTAAGGGGCTGTTGTCCAGTACGATTTTGGGCACCACACCGACACCCAAGCCCAGGCTAACCATACTCACGATAGCTTCATTTCCGGCCACTTGTGCGTAAATTCGGGGAGTCACTTTTAATGTCTTGAACCATTGATCGACTCGGGTTCGAGCAATACCTCCTTGCGAGAGAATCATTGGCACTTGAGCCCAGTGTTGGCCATCCTTGGGCTGCGATGTAGGGATATCTTTATCGTTTGGGTTAATCGGTGTGATGAACACCAGTGGCGATTTAGTGATGGGTTTGAAGTAAAGGGTTTTGGGTAAGCTTGCCGGGTGGGCTGCGATACATAATTCTTCATCGCCTGCCAACACCCTGGAAATCGCATGCTCAGGATCACCGGTTTGAAGCTTAATGTCGATATCGGGGAATCGAGGCCGAAACCGATTAAGTAGATCAAACAGTATGCTGTAACTGGCGGTTACCGAACAGTACAGGCTTATTTCCCCGTGCAGATTCTCCGAAGAGTCACTCAGCTCCTTTTTCAGCTGATCCCAGCGGGAGAGCGTTTCACGAGCATAGGTTTCAAACGCACTCCCCTCGGGCGTCAGTGCGACTGAGCGGTTGTCGCGGGTGAACAAGGGCACACCCAGTTCATTTTCCAGCTGCCGAATATGCCGCGACATGGCCGACAGGCTAATGTTTGCTTCCTCACTGGCACGACCAAAATGCAGTGTCTGGGCAAGTGCGAGGAAGTGGTGTAGAGATTTTATGTTCATTGTTAAACCTCAGAATACCTCATGTTGCATAAAATGAAACGACATGTTTCAAATATATCAATTTACGAAATGCAACATTCTCTATAAAATCGCGACATATTCCTAAATACGCCCAACCGCCGGAGTCTTAATCATGGCTAATTATTTCAATTCATTGCCACTGCGCGAGCAGCTAGAGCAACTCGGCAAATGCCGTTTCATGCACTTAAACGAATTCACCGACGATGTGAATGCGCTTAAAGGCAAAAAAATGGTGGTTATTGGTTGTGGAGCTCAAGGTCTTAACCAAGGCCTCAACCTACGAGATAGTGGACTCGATGTGTCTTACACGTTGCGTGCAGAAGCTATTGCACAAAAGCGTCAATCTTGGAAAAACGCAACTGAAAACGGTTTCACAGTTGGCACCTACGAAGAGCTTATCCCAACGGCTGATGTGGTTCTTAACCTAACGCCCGATAAGCAGCACACCGCAGTGGTTACTGCAATCATGCCGTTAATGAAAGAAGGCGCCTGCCTGTCGTATTCTCACGGTTTTAACATCGTTGAAGAAGGCATGCAGATCCGTGAAGATCTGACAGTAATTATGGTTGCACCTAAGTGCCCAGGATCTGAAGTACGCGCAGAATATGTTCGTGGCTTTGGTGTTCCAACATTAATCGCTGTACACGAGAACAACGACCCTAAAGGTGAAGGTTTGGAATTGGCGAAAGCCTACGCGGTTGGTACGGGCGGACATAAAGCGGGTGTTCTTATGTCTTCGTTCATCGCTGAAGTTAAATCAGACCTAATGGGTGAGCAAACCATCCTATGTGGAATGCTGCAAACGGGTTCATTGCTGTGTTACGACAAGATGATCGAAGAGGGCATCGAAGCAGGTTACGCATCAAAGCTCATTCAATACGGTTGGGAGACTGTCACTGAAGCGCTCAAGTATGGTGGCGTGACTAACATGATGGACCGTCTGTCTAATCCTGCAAAAATCAAAGCGTTTGATTTAGCTGAGCAGATGAAAGACATCATGCGTCCGTTGTACCAAAAGCATCAGGATGACATCATGACGGGTCACTTTTCCGCAACCATGATGGCTGACTGGGCTAACGACGATGTTGAGCTTCTAGGCTGGCGTGCCGATACGGCAGAAACAGCTTACGAAAAGATGCCTGCAGGTGATGTTGAAATTACCGAGCAAGAGTACTTTGACAACGGTATCTTGATGGTCGCAATGGTTAAAGCAGGTGTTGAGCTAGCCTTTGAAACGATGACCTCTGCAGGCATCATTGCTGACTCTGCATACTACGAGTCACTGCACGAAACGCCGCTTATCGCTAACACGATTGCTCGCAAGAAGCTGTACGAGATGAATGCCACCATTTCTGATACGGCTGAGTACGGTTGTTATTTATATAACCATGCATGTGTGCCACTACTCGCTGACTTCATGAAAGATATTAAGAGCGATGTCATCGGACGTGGTCTTAACCTCAATGACATGGGCGTTGATAATGCTCGGCTCATCGAAGTTAACCATGCACTGCGTAGCCACCCAGTAGAAGATATTGGTTCTGAGTTGCGTGGCTACATGGCGGACATGAAGCGTATCGTCTGATTTTTCTGACGTGATAGCTTCTATTGAGCTTCGCAAACTGACTGTCGATTTCGACAGTCAGTTTCAGCTGTGCGACATTGACTGGCAAATACAACCGGGTCAAAACTGGATGATAACCGGCACTAACGGTTCGGGGAAATCCGCGTTGGCTGCTGTGTTAGCCGGTGCCGGTGATCACGTTCAGGGTGAGTTGTCAGGTGTGCCGGCGCGTGTCGGCGTCGTCTCCTATGAAGCGCAAAAAGAACTCATAGAAGCGGAGCGCAGAAAAGATGACGCAGACATTCTAGATGTCATCTCGGAAGGTACGCCTGTACGCGAAATTATAGATGCAGTTTGTGTAAACCCTTTGTTAGCCGATCAACTGATTGAGCAATTTGGTTTAGGCCAATTACTCGAGCGCTCTTTTCGAAAACTATCAACGGGCGAGACACGTAAAGTACTACTGATAAGGGCACTAACCAGTAATCCTGATTTATTGGTATTGGATGAGCCCTTCGATGGTTTAGATATCCAAAGCCACAAAATGCTTCACGAGCACTTGACATCTATCGTCGGTAAAACCCCCATGGTGCTGGTGTTAAACCGGTTTGATGAGTGCCCAGAGTTTATTACTCACATAGCCTATTTGGACAGCGGTAAGCTGTGCCATCAGGTGTCGCGCAGCGATACCCATGCTTACAACGAGTTGTATCAACTCCTACATTTAAAAACAAGTGATCTGGAAGTCCCCGCAGCTGATCCTGTCTCTGTGTTACCAGCCTTGGACCCTTCTGAACCGTTGGTCCGAATCAAAAACGCCACCATTAAGTACGATGAGACAGTCATCTTTCATGATCTGTCTTGGACGATAGAACGCAACCAGCACTGGCAATTGACAGGCCCAAACGGTAGCGGCAAAACAGGCTTGCTATCATTGATTACTGGTGATCATCCCCAGTGCTATATTAATGATATTTTCGTATTCGGATTCCAGCGAGGACATGGCGAAACGATTTGGCAAATCAAACAATATATTGGTTATGTCTCAACGGCCCTGCAGTGGGAGTACCGAGTCGGCACAAGCTTACGTCATGTCATTATTTCTGGGTTTTACGATAGCATCGGTTTGTACAGTAAATACACCGACCGTCAACGGGATATCGCTAACGAATGGCTCGACTTACTGGGTATGCGTAAGCGGGCTGATGAGCCATTTAATAAATTATCTTATGGCGACCAAAGGTTACTGCTTATTGCAAGGGCGATGGTCAAGCATCCACCACTACTCATACTAGATGAACCTTGCTTGGGTCTTGACGACATGAATCGTCAGCGTGTGTTGGCGTTAATAGAGAAAATATGCGCCGGATCTGAAACGGCTGTGCTTTATGTCAATCATCACCCTGAAGACACGATTGAAGGTATCGATCAATACTTAACGTTGGTATAAGCGTTAAAAGCTCTACGGTCTATTTAAATGGGTCATACTTTGCAGATCGACTAATTTATTGTCGCCTGATAGACGATTAGAAAATAATTGCGAGAATTGGTGTGAACTATTCTCCTCTGTGACATTCTTGCCGTTGACTTCGAATGCCTGGTAGAAAATCATAGGCGGTAGTAGGAACTAGTATTGTGTTCATCCGAATATGAGCAATATTTCCAATATGAGTTTATTCAAACCTGTGTAATTGCTCGAGCAAATGATAGGACTACATCATGTGTGATACGGATACGGATACGGATACGGATGCCGAACGTGAATTGCCTTCGCGTGTAAAAATGAATGAAGAGCTAGGGGGGCATGATGCCCGACGTTTACTGTATTTCGATGTCGCTCACTCGATTAGTAAAGCATCATCGAATGAGACTCTTAAAAAAGCATGTCGAGAAGCCGCAAACGCGCTTGGCTATGACTATTACCTGTTCGGTGGTTACTACCCGGTGGTAGAAAGCATCGTCATGTCCAGTACGTTCCCTGATGAGTGGCGGGCAAAGTACGATGCAAACGGCTATGTGGCTATTGATCCAACCGTGAAGCATTGCTGGACTGCGACGAACCCAATTGTTTGGAGCAATTTGGAATACAGTGAGGGAAAAAGCGGTGATCTTGAACGCATGGTTATGGATCTGGCCAATGAGTATGGATTGCGATCGGGCATTAGTGTTCCGTTGCATGGCTCTGGCGCTGAAGTCTGCATGCTTAGTTTGGCCTCAGAGGCTTCGACAGCAGACTATGAACATCATGATGAGGCAGGGTTACAGGTCATTGCGCATGCGATGTATAAAGCCACCAAACACATCATAGCTAAGTCAGCTATAGGTACCGAGCCGACAATTGAAAGTCTTACTCCGCGAGAAATAGAATGCCTAAGTTGGACTGCAAAAGGTAAGACATCTTGGGCCACCTCGCGCATTTTGGATGTTTCTGAGAACACGGTTATTTTCCATTTGCGTAATGCGATTAAAAAGCTTGAGGCGACAAACCGCTCGCATGCCGTAGCGAAGGCGGTTGCTCACTCAAAAATCACACCGTTTTAGGTGTTAGCATCGCATTCGACACTATCGCAAGGCTTCTTGAGTTGTCGTTAAAATGAATTTTCCCGTTGTAGCGTTGCGCTGGCGAGAGCATGGCAAACCGACTGAGTGCCAAGGTACTTTGTTTAATGGGTAACGCTGCTCCACACCATAAATCTTGTGGTTTTTCTGAAATCTTGCGAAATGTGACGGGCATGAATCTAGAAATTAGGCGAGGAAGCGTGTGGGACGTAATAAGAATTTAAATGCATGTGTGTCCCCAGTAGCACTTGATAAGCGAATAAGATCACAAGCCAAAAGAAATCACTAATTGACGTGTACAGAGAATTAAGGGAATCTAAGCACTAAAGATTTAACGACGTTTACACATACTGCAATTAATGGAAATATACGAAAGCCTACGCACTAACGACATGCCATTTTTGCGCAGTGCAATCCGCGAGTCACGATACCAAGGTCATACAGCTGGGCTTGCTTTGGGTTTTTTACAGGCGAATCTTGTCATATTGCCTGAAACATATGCACTGGATTTTATGCGCTTTTGCCAGCGTAATCCTAAGCCCTGTCCATTAGTAGGTGTGTCAGAAACAGGCAATCCCTTCATGACAACGCTGGGCCACGATCTAGATATCCGATGCGACATACCATCCTACTTTGTCTATCGTGATGGCGCTGTGGTGCAAGAAATTGACAACATTAAGGACTTGTGGAGAGATGATTTTGTCTCGTTCGCGTTAGGTTGCTCGTTTACTTTTGAAAATGCATTGACGCAAGCAGGCATACCCATTTGGCATTTGGTGCACAACAAAACGGTACCTATGTATCGCTCCAGTATAAAAACCCGTGAGGCTGGACCATTCGGTGGAGAAATGGTGGTGACCTTGCGTGCTGTTGATGCTGACCAAGTGGACGAAGTTGTTAGCATATCCAAGCGCTTCCCCATGGCGCATGGAGGCCCAGTGCATATCGGCGACCCATCTGACATAGGAATTAACGATATCAGACAACCCGACTGGGGAGACTCTCCACCGCCTTTAGAGGGAAAGACGGCTATGTTTTGGGCCTGTGGAGTCACGCCGCAAAACGCCATAATGCGGGCAAAGCTGCCTATCTCTATTAGTCACGCACCCGGTAATATGTTGATCACCGATATTGATGATCAAGCAGAGGTGCCAGTTTTAGCGTTCTAAGGTCGAAATACCTTTTCACAACGTTGTGCTGCATTAAGTAAATCATCGTCGTGTAAATTGGGTGCGGTAAGCATTATGCCAATAGAGTGATTCGCATGCTGAAAGGGTAACGAAATGCTGCAAGCGTCCAGTACATTAGCAATTGATGGATTGCGGAGCACCTGCACATTAGTTGAGAAGTAAAGCTCGTCATCAGCTTGAAGCGCGGCGAGCTTAGGCGGCAGGATAGGGCATGTGGGCATTAGTATGATGTTACCCGCTTCCTGGTGCTCGTATTGCGTTATCAACGCTTGGCGTGCTTTCAGGCTCTTAACGTAGCTCACAGCGTCGACATCGTGAGCACGGGCAATGCGGCTTGCCACACGCGGATCAATCATATCAAGCTGGGTTTCCATGGCATGTTCATATTCAGCCATAGATTCTACCGAGGCAAAATGCCATACAGGTAGTGTTTTGATAACGTCTAATACTTCGATATTTTTCCTTTCAATGACAAAACCTGCATTAGAGAGCGCATCAACGGCTGCTGAAAAACCTGCGGATACAGCTGTATCTAAATCATCGAGTGCTAGATTGTTCGGTATAACAAATTTAGCGCTGTGCAGGCTGTGAGATACAGCGGTAGTCTGCCGCATTGTGTGATAAGCCAAACGACACGCATTGACAGAATTCGCCATAGGTCCAACGCTGTCTAGCGAGTGAGACAAGCTTTTACATCCTTTGCGTGACACTGACATTTGGCTCGGTTTGAACCCTACGATGCCGTTAAATGCTGCGGGTATGCGCAAGGAGCCACCGGTGTCTGTTCCAATAGCGATATCTGCAAGTCCGAGTGCAACAGAAACTGCGCCACCTGCTGAGGACCCTCCAGGGATGCAATCGGGGAATAGTGAGTTAGCAGGCGTACCGTAATGAGGGTTTATCCCAAGTCCGGAGAAGGCGAGTTCCGTCATATTGCTATGACCGACTAATGCGACACCGGCGTCTCTTAATTGTTTTATAGGGGTTGCATCGCTGGTCGCTGCAACATCGTTTTCCATGAATCGCGTGCCTGCACGTGTGACATAGCCGTCTACGTCGAATAGATCTTTAACCGAGACAAGCGCACCGGAGAGTGGTGTTTTCAACAGGTGTTGATTGTTCTTTTTACTGGGTAAAAATGTTTGGGTGAAAACAGATTTTACGTCTGGGCCATCCTTAGCAATGCGCTCTAATGATGCAGCCAATCGCGTTTTGGCTGAATTGATTGACCAAGGTATGTCGTTGCTCATATTAAATAATATGTTGGACGGGATTTGCAGTATAGGTGATTCATTTCGTTTGGTACTCTAACGCTACACGTTCTGCGAGCTCTGCAGCTTGTACGCATAATTCGTTGCGTGGTTCACCAATAAATGAGGCAGTAAAATGCAATGGCGCTAGAATCCAGCCTGGGTCGAATTCGACAATGCGGTTTTGTTTGATAAGTTCGGCACCCAGTTTTCTGGGAAATATGCCAACACCGATACCAGAAGCCACCATCTCTAGGCCTGCGTAAATAGAGCTGGAGGGGAATATCTTAGTGTTATCACCATGGCGTTTTGTGGCTTCGCGTCGTAATTCGCGATATGGTCGCGAATTGCGATTGTAAGTGATGATGGGCGTCGCGCCCATTATGGGTGCAGGAAACTTGGCTGAAGCGAACCACGCTAGTTCCACAGGCGGAAGCTCTACATTATCAACAGAAAATTCTGAAATTGGACCCATAAGTAACGCAAGGTCTAGTGAACGTTCTATCAGTTGTTGTCTTAGATCAACAGATACATCTACCGATATTTCGACATTGAGATTGGGGTATTTTTCGTAAAGTGCTGATAGAAAAACAGGCAGCCATAGTTGCACTATTGTCTCAGCGACGCCAATTCTAAGTAGGCTGTTTACGCTTTCAGCCGGTACCACATTAGATTTTATTTTTTCGACAAGATTCGCGATTTTCTCGGCGTAGTCGCGCAATAACACGCCTTGCTTTGTTAACGTCACCCCCCGATGAGTACGTTCGAACAACGTCGTACCTAGGGACTCTTCAAGTGCCGCAATACGTCCAGACACTGCAGGTTGGGTAATGTTCATTTCCTGTGCAGCTTTTCGTACACCGCCAAGGCGTGAAACCCACAGGAATGTTTTGAGTTGATCTAAAGTCATGTTGTCATCATCAGGTAATCATGGGTAACTCAGAAACTGAATAGGCCAGCCGAATAGTTTTGTTTAATACTGGATCCTCAAGTTCCATTTGGTATTCCAATGCAGGTCGTACAGAGCCGATGGCCCCAAGAGTGCCGCATAGCATTGCAGC
>CALKLO010000082.1 GCA_937991945.1 uncultured Granulosicoccus sp. | reverse complement strand
TCTGGTTCTGGTTCTGGTTCTGGTTCTGGTTCTGGTTCTGGTTCTGGTTCTGGTTCTGGTTCTGGTTCTGGTTCTGGTTCTGGTTCTGGTTCTGGTTCTGGTTCTGGTTCTGGTTCTGGTTCTGGTTCTGGTTCCATTGCCCTCCCATTGGACAAACTTACGGCAAAACTTGTTTCTACGGCCGTTTGACCAGAGGGCTTAATGGCTCCAAAGCCAAGCCACCCTAGAATGACAGAGGCATAAACAAGCACTGCCGCAAGTAAAGCGAGCAGCCAGTCCTTACGCTTCATTGGAGGTATTCACGCAGACTCACATTCATCAGGGTGCATCGACAATCAAAGTCATCTGGGAAAAACCAGACTGCCTTAATAGTTCAGACACTGCCATTAATTGTTCTGCGGCTAAACGTGCATCGGGTTTAATGCCGACCATGCCGCCCGACATACTATGATTCTGTAAACGCTGTAGCAACGCAGGTATTTCTATCGCGTTACGGTCTATCATCAAAATACCCTGTGCATCGATGCTAACAACAAGCATGTCATCTTGAACTACCGATGCACCATCCATCTGTGCAGACTGAATATTGTCAGAGGGTTTAAGCGTACCCGCTAACATGAAGAAGATAAGCATCAGGAACACGATGTTGATCAGTGGTGTCAGATCAATCTCAGGTACCGATGAACGAGAGTCGCTTCTAAAATTCATAGCTCTCCCGGTTTTTGCATAACCACTCTGGTAATACCGGTCTTTTTAATCTGTGAGATCAGATCTAACAAGCTTTGCACATCGACTTGCTCACTAACACCAATGGACACTGACAAATCGGGTTCGTTGACAAAGCTGTCGGTGAGAGCAACAAGTAGTTGATCACGGCCATAGGCAATTCCATCTAGCAAGAGCGAGTTTTCAGATTCTAAGTAGACACGACTTAGGGTGCGAATTTCGTTTACATCATTACTCTTGGATTGACTGCTCGCTGTTAGTGCAACTGTTCGCTCGTCTTGAAAATTACTGGCCAACATAAAAAACAACAACAGAATGAAGACGACATCAATTAACGGGGTAAGGCTAATTGAGGATCGCCGCCGCCGCGGCAAATCAAGATTCACGACTGGGGTGTCAACAGCGTGTGAGCCGCATACGAGGTGAACACGCGTGTCGTAAAATCTTCCATAGCGTGAGCACATCGATCAACCCGCCTATCTAGCCACTGATGCGCAACTAACGCTGGGATTGCGACAATCAATCCAACCGCAGTCGTCAACAGCGCCTGCCATATGCCTCCTGATAAAAGAGCAGGATCGACTTGATTACCCGCTGTCTCTAGCCGTTGAAACGCTTCGATCATGCCTAAAACCGTACCTAGTAATCCCAATAACGGGCTCAGGCTAGCAACCAACTCTAAGGCACGCAGCCAACTTCGCAATCGTTCAATATGATTCTTGGCTATCCGGGTGACTTCTTCTCTAATCATGGATTCTGGATGCTGGGCCATTAAGCCTTGCATCGCAGTATCCATAACTCGAGCGGCCGGCTGCTTAGGCAAACGCTCTAACAGGATCGTCGCTTCATGCCAATGACCTTTTCGCCATTCGCGCAAGCTTCGATTGAGTATATCGTTAGGCGCAATGCCCAAACGCCAAAATTGAAACACCTTTGCCAACACTAATGTTAGAGCAAAAAAGGAAAGCAGCAGCAGAGTCCAAACTACCGGACCACCATTTTGCAGCAGTCGCAAAAGCGGCTCTGCCCGTTCAAGAAATACGCTCATGGTGGACGGTCCGTCTTCTATTTAATGTGCGTCAACCACTGACGGGTATCGGGGGCTGTTCCCCACTGTATGGCGTTTAGCTCATCGCGCATATTCCTAATGAGAGGGCCAGGCTTACCGTCCCCTACCTTGTACTCACGCCCTTCATGAATCAATGTGCCCACTGCGGCTAAAACAGCTGCTGTCCCTGTCAATCCAGCCTCACAGTTGGGACGCGCAGCTCGCTCGAGTAACTCTTCGATGCTCAGCTCTCGCTCGGATACCTTCATGCCGTTATCTCTCGCTAACTCGAGCAAAGACTCACGGGTTACTCCGTGCAGAAATGATTCATCTAATGATTTAGTAATGAGTTCATCGCCGTCCACCAAAATGAAATTAGCAGCACCTGTTTCTTGCACATTGCCACCGGGGCAAAACAGGACTTGATCAGCGTTAGCCGTAGCACGGGCCCGCTCTATATGTTTCAAGGCACTCGCGTAGTTACCGCCGCCTTTCACCATGCCGTGATCAGGACCACACCGCACACCTTGATCGTCGAGCAATAAACGTAAACTGGCTTCGCCACCCGAGAAATAATCACCCACGGGTGAGAGTAAAATAAATTGCGTCGAGGTGTCCGAGCGAGCGGCGGCTTTTCCGATAGCGGCTTCAGTTCCCATATGCGTGGGACGGATATATAACGAGGCTGGAGAATCTGGCACTTCATTTTTATAGTGCGCAACACTATCAACAATCATGCGGTGAGTTTGGACTGTGTCCAGCTCAGGAAGACACAGGAGCCGCGTGCTCTGTGCAAAGCGGGCAATATTTTTGTCCATACGAAAAATAGCCACGCCGCCATCAGCCTGGCGAAATGCTTTCAGCCCTTCAAAACAGGTACTGGCGTAGTGCAACACATGTGCGCCGGGATGCAGAGTCAAGCTATCGCTTGCCACCATCTCTTCATGACTCCAACCTTCTTGATAATGACAAATAGCCATTTGGGGCAAGAAGCGAGTGCCAAAATCACCTGCCATAACTACATCCTCTTCATAGCAATATTTCGCCAGCTAACCAGCTGCGAGATATTGGATTATCTGTGTGTTCAAAAAATTCGGAGCGCAAGCTCTGCTCTATAACATTACCGTGGTGCATCAGGATCACTTCATCTGCCAGTCGCTTTACCTGACCCATGTCATGACTGACAAACACGACGGTTAGCCCATCCTTAATTGCCTGTCTTAACTGTTCTTCTATTGCCTGTGTTGATGCCGGATCAACGTTGGCAGTCGCTTCATCCAGAAAGAGCATATCAGGCTTCACCGCCAACGCACGAGCCAAAGCCAGTCGTTGTTGCTCACCACCCGATAAGCGATGCGCAGAAATATCGATTAGTGCACCTAAACCCGCCGCCTGCAACGCTTCATTAGCCCGAATACTGGCCTCATCGGCATCGAGACCCGATGCCTGTAAAGCGTAAGTTATATTTTTCAAAGCGCTGCGATTCAACAACACGGGGCGCTGTAGCAGCAGACCTACCTTAAAACGCCTGGGCAGATCGGGGCTCGATGCACCCCAGTTCACGCACCCTTGATCGGGCTTAAGCAGTGCACACAGAGTTTTGACCAGCAGCGATTTGCCTGCGCCATTGGGGCCCACAATTGCCGTGCATGCCGAGTTCCCCACAACTAACTCAGGCACGTTTAGAACAACACGCCCCCCTCGCTGGATGAGTAAATCCTGTGCTGCAATACTGGAGATAGGAAGCATCAGGAATACCGCCCTGATCGAGCCGTGTAGGATCCCAGCATGATGACCGCTGCATTCACTAACAGAGCTAATAGAACCAACACTATGCCGAGACCTAAGGCCAAGGCTAAATTGCCTTTAGACGTCTCTAGGGCAATCGAGGTTGTCATGACACGGGTGACATGATTGATGTTGCCCCCCACAATAATGACTGCACCGACTTCTGCTATTGCTCGACCAAAACCTGCTAACAATGCAGTGAACAGCCCATTTCGGCCTTCCCATAGTAGGGTCTTTATTAACCCAATAGAGCCCACACCAAATAGGGATAGCTGCTCTCTATGGTGTTCGTATAATCCTGCCAACGTCTCACGGGTCAAGGCGATCACAATCGGTGTAATCAAAATGGATTGGGCAATGATCATCGCGGTTGGGGTATACAACAGTTGCAAGGGCCCAAGGGCTCCCGCATTGGACAACAGTAAGTACACGACCAAACCCACCACAACCGGCGGCAGCCCCATCAGTGCCGAGACTATGGTCAGCAGGACAGGACGCAATCGAGACTGAGTGGTTGCTAACCAAGCGCCAGCCGGCAATCCGACTAACGCTGCAAAAAAAACAGCTGACAGACTGACCTTTAGTGACAGCAGGATGATTTCACGTAAATCGCCGTCAAACGCTAGCACCAGCCCCAAAGCCTCTAGCAGCGCTTCGGAAAAGCTTTGCATCAGCCTGCGTTGAGCCAGCGACCGACGAGGACCAGATCCATCCAAACATAGGCCCAGAGCAGCAGGCTAACAAGCACTGCAGCGGATCCTAGATCTTTTGCGCGACCAGATAGCTCATGAAATTCCAGCCCAATACGATCAACAACCGCCTCGACGGCACTATTGAGCAATTCTACAATCAATACCAATACGGTCACGCCTATTAAGGCGACCCGTTCCAAACTCGAGAGGTCCAAAATGAACGCCAACGGTATAAATATGACGGCCAGCAGTAACTCTTGCCGAAAGGCTGCTTCATATCGAAAGGCGGCCACAAGGCCGTTAAACGAGTAAACTCCCGCTTTAAGAACCCGTTTTATACCCGTGTTTTTTTCCATACTATGAACAGGCCCCTGCAGGCACACTTAAACCTAAAGTATGAGGATACCGCGACACGAGCACTGCGTGTTTGGCGCAGAGCCTCATCTTGCCGATTTTTTGAGTCTCTCCTGCTCATTGTGCTCTTGATGGCTCCAGGGCTCCACGCCCAAAGCGTGGCTCAAACCTCAGGCTCGCTACAAGACGGTGCTAATAGCGACCCCGCTATTGTCGCTCTAGCATCTAGTTTTAGGTCATTGTGGCCTGCACTTGTGCAGGCTTACGTACAGGAATCTGGCAACCCTGCTCCGCTAAGTAGTTTCGCCTCATCAGGCTTACTGACCACACAGATTTTACACGGCGCACCGTTTGAGCTTTTCCTCTCAGCGGACAAAGCCACTGTTCAGCGACTCAGCTCGGCAGGCAAGACACAATCAGAGGCGCATGCACTGGCCCAAGGCCCTCTGTCCATCGTCTGGCGCGGACAAGACACGCCAACCCTTGAGCAAGTCGGTGAATTACGTAAAGCCGGCCAATCCATAAACATAGCGATAGCCAACCCTCGCCATGCGCCCTATGGCATTGCCGCTCAGCAAGCATTACAACACGCGGGACTATGGCCAATGCCCAAAGGCTCTCTACTCAGTGCTGAAAACGCATCACAAGCACTGCAATATGTTTTGCACGGTGCTGTTGAGCTTGCTATCGTGCCGACAACATTGCTTGTTGGCTCAAACACCGTACTCAAGAACTATCCGATACCTCACGACTACTACGAGGCTGTCACCCATCACCTCGTCGTACTCAACTCTGCAGGCGAGCAGGCAATCGCACTCAGCCTTTGGTTAAAGACGCCACAAGCTTTGGCTATCATGCAACGATTTGGACTTTCGCAGACTAAATAAGGCTCAGCCTGCGGATTTAGCAGAGCTTAAACTATCCCTCCACTTGCACCTGTTACCAACGGGCGCTCAGCAGAAACCGTTTGCCGATATTGTGATTCACGGTATGCACCTATCGGATCTATTGCTCCGCCACTTTGCAGTCGAGAAAATTGCAGAATAGGATCAACATTGGTTCTAAACGCCTGTTTAAGTGTTTGTGAAGCCATCAAAGCATCGTTATCCAATTGATAGTTTGCAAGAGCCTCTCTATCCACTAATGAGGCTTGGATGAACGCTCTTTGCACCTCCATCGCACTGCTCATTAAACTCTCAATAGGGTCAGTCACGTTATGCGATTGATCCAGCATGTACGCGGGCTGGAAGGCATCACCTTGCTGTAACTCAAGTTCTACTAATTCATTGAACACAAGGAAAAGCCTATAAGGATCAATCGATCCCGAATCGAGATCATCATCTCCGTACTTTGAGTCATTGAAATGAAATCCCCCAAGCTTTCCAAAACGCGCCAGCCTTGAAACAATCATCTCGATGTTCACGTTGGGAGCGTGATGACCCAGATCAACAAGACAACTTGCCTTTTCACCTAATTCTGAAGCAATCAAATAACTGCTACCCCAGTCCTGAACTATCGTTGAATAAAATGCTGGCTCATACATTTTATGCTCAGTAAACAGCTGCCAATCATCAGGCAACGCGGCATACACTTGCTTCATGGCATCCAAATACCGATCAAATTGTCTACCCATGTGAGTTTGTCCGGGAAAGTTCGATCCATCACCGACCCACACCGTTAACGCTTTTGAGCCTAGTGATTTTCCTATTTCTATACACCGAATATTATGCTCAACCGCTTGTTCACGAGTAGCCGAATCGTTATGTGACAACGATCCAAATTTGTAGGAATGACGTTGCTCTGTCTGATCTTGAAACGTATTCGAGTTCATAGCATCAAAATTAAGCTCTACGCTGGCGGCCTTCTCTTTTAGCTCATTCGGCTCGGCATCGTCCCACGGTATATGTAGCGAAACTGTCGGTGTAGCGCATGTGAGCTGCTGAATGACACCACAGTCATCTAATTTATCAAACACATGCCTAGGCTCACCTAAACCAGGAAATCGTGCAAAGCGTGTTCCCCCTGTTCCAACGCCCCATGAAGGTATAGCAACACCGAACTGCCCGGCACGCCGGGTTAGTTGAGCTATATCGATGGAGTTTCGATGCAGGTGCTCACCCAAAGCCTCATAATCAGCTTCCATAGCTGATTGGCAAGACAGATTGTTTTTTTGAATTAAGTCTGATGCTATACGCATGCTTATGCTCCTAGCGGGTAAAGGATTGAACGTTGCCAGCATCTACATTGATAATATTGCCAGTTGATTTTGCCGACGCATCACTCGCTAAAAAGTAAGTTGCCTCAGCAACGTCCTCTGGCAGTACGGCACGCTTTAACAATGAACGCTCAAGGTAATGCGCCTGCAGCCCCTCTGCGTCTTTTCCATAGGCATCGGCTCGTTGCTGCAACCACTCTCCAGTCCAAATTTTGGAGCCTTGCAGTACCGCATCTGGATTAACCACGTTCACTCTTATACCACCGCTTGCACCTTCCAAAGCCAAACAGCGAGCGAGGTGCACTTCTGCCGCTTTGGCCGTGCAATAAGCAGATGCACCAGGGGATGCTGCCAAGGCGTTTTTAGATGCGATGAAAACAACTGCCCCACCTAAAGATTGACGCCGCAGCATTTTAAAGGCCTCTCGCGATACCAGAAAATAGCCAGTAGAAAGGATATCCATGTTCTTATTCCACAACTCGAGAGTCGTGTCTTCAACTGCTGCTGACGAGGCTATACCTGCATTTGACACTAAGATATCAACTCCACCAAATTCTACTGCTGTATCATTGAATGCTTGAATAACTTGGTTTTCATCCGTGACATCCATCAATACTTTGCGAACTACATCGCCTCCGTAAAGCTCACTCAGTTGAAGATGCGTTTCGGTTAACAGGTTTGCGTCTATATCTGCTAATACAACACATGCCCCTTCCGATAAAAATCTTTGCGCTGTTGCAGAACCAATACCTCCAGCACCGCCGGTTACAAAGGCGACCCTACCGGCCAAACTCTTTGACTTAGGCATCCGTTGAAGCTTTGCCTCTTCCAACAACCAATATTCGATGTCAAATGCTTCCTGTTCAGGTAACCCACAGTAAGTGGACACTGCTGAGGATTCGCGCATAACGTTTATCGCATTGGTGTAAAATTCTGCACTGATTCGCGCTGTGGATTTATCTTTAGCAAACGTAATCATACCGACGCCTGGCACAAGGTATACCACGGCATTAGGGTCTCTCATGGCTGGACTATCAGCATGCTTACAACGTTCGTAATACCCTGCGTACTCATCCCTATATTGTGACAAGGCTGTTGGTAATTCGTTAACGGTACTGTCTAGATCATCTGAAGCTGGATCGAAACTGACTATTAACGGTCGAATTTTAGTTCGAAGAAAGTGGTCAGGACAACTAGTCCCTAAAGCGGCAAGCCCTGGCATTTGCTCGCTGCACACAAATTCAAGAACAGCAGGACTATCATCGAAATGACCTACCTTGTATTGCTCACCACTGATAAGCCCTCGAATTTCAGGCATCAATTGTTGCGCCACTTCTTGACGCCGTGTGGCTGTCAGCACTGGATGACAGGCCTTACCAAAAGCCATCTGATTAGACGTTTTTTTACCTAGCCAACTGATGGATTGATTGATAATTTCTAGTGTCACTGCATAGCAATCTTCGGCAGTATCGGCCCACGTAAACAAACCATGACTTCCAAGAATGACACCTCGCGCATGCGGGTTGTCTTCACAGTACTTACCCAGCCAAAGCCCTAGTTCGTATCCTGGCCGCTTCCATGGCAGCCAACCAATATCATTTCCAAATATTTCTTTTGTCAGTGATTCGCCATCTGCAGATGCAGCGATAGCAATAATAGCGTCAGGGTGCATATGATCGACATGTGCTTTGGGCACATAGGCATGCAATGGCGTATCAATAGAGGAAGCTCGCGGATTTAAATCAAACGTGCAATGAGGCAAATAAGCAACCATTTCGTCCTCGTAGTCGACGCCTCTGTAAAGCTCACGCAAAGCATTAAGTTTGTCTTGATACAACGTTGCAAACCCATCTAGCTTCATGGTTCCGACGTCGCCACCTGACCCCTTAACCCACAATACTGTGGTGTCCTTACCGCTAAGCGGATCTGGCATGGACACTTTGGCCGATGTATTGCCGCCGCCGAAATTGGTAATCCGCTTATCACTGCCCAGTAGATTGGAGCGATACAACAACCTCCCAGGTTCATCGAGAGATGTAGCGTGGCTCTGATCCCACAGATTCTGAAGCAGCTTGCTAGTGTGAGTCGTACTCATAAAAGCCATTCCTCAAAGATTTAAACGTGACAGAGTCGCGCGTCTCACGAGCATTGTCAATCACTTTCAAGCATGAATAATTATTTTATGATTGCTAATGATTGAAATTGATTGACATATTCACGATGCTGAGTATCATCAATCGTGACTATTAGGCACCAAGAAATATTTCCAACCCACCATGCATGAACTCGAAAGACAGAAAATCATACTCTCAGCCGTTCAGGAAAAGCCGGTTGCCACCGTTGCTGAACTCGTTACGTTAACCAATTCATCAGAGGCCACTATTCGAAGAGATATCGCTTCTTTGCACATGTCCAAACAGCTCAAGCGAGTCCGCGGCGGTGCTGAAGCGCTACTGCCTCCGAAGAACAGCCCGCTAGCCGGCCGACCGTTTAGCGTCAATCAGAGTATGAATATTCTCCAGAAGCAAGCCATTGCCCGCGAAGCAGTTGCGTTGTGTACCGATGGTGACGACGTCATCATCAACGGTGGTACTAGTACTTATCAAATGGTGCATTTGTTAACCAACAAGCGCATGCAAATATTCACCAACTCTTTTCCTATTGCCGAACACTTGCTACAGCATTCGAAAAACCAGCTCACGTTGCCAGGAGGCACGCTTTACCGTGAACAAAACATCATTCTCAGCCCCTTTGAAAATGATGTAACTAAAAATTTCTGTGCGTCAAGAATGTTTATGGGTGCCCACAGTGTTGGAAGAATGGGGTTAATGGAATCAGATCCTCTCGTAATACAAAGCGAACAGAAGCTCATGGTTCAAGCAGACGAGTTGATCGTGCTAGCCGACTCATCAAAATTTAAACGGCGATCTTCACTGCTTATCTGTTCACTTGAACGCATTGATGTACTAATCACCGACGATCGTATCGAAGATACGTCGGTGAACATGCTTGAAGCTGCCGGTGTCAACGTCATTATTGCCTCAGCCAAATCTGCTGTACGGACTGGATAAATACGACAAAGAAAGCACTGTTAGTTGCAATACCACCACCACCAAAAAGGATGATAAATGCAATGAAGAAAATCACGACACTACTATCGGCAGTTGCCCTAAGCAGCACGGTAGCCTTGTCCCCGGTACAAGCCGACGATATGCGAATCGCAATTGTCGTAAAGGCTTTGGGCATTGGCTTTTTCGAAGCAGCAGCAAAAGGCGCAGAAGAAGCGGCTACCGAACTCGGAGGTGTGGAAATAATCTACACCGGCCCGACTGACACTACCGCTGAGGGTCAAATCGAAGTTATCAATTCTCTTATTGCTCAAAAAGTGGATGCGATCGCAATCTCTGCTAATGATCAAGACGCGTTGGTACCCGCACTAAAGAAGGCGATGAGCAGAGGAATCACAGTCATTTCTTGGGACTCAGGCGTAGCGCCAGAAGGTCGGCAAATGCACTTGAATCCTTCGTCAAACTCATTAATCGGCAACATGATTGTAAAAATGGCTGCTGATCAACTTCCTGAGGGAGGCGATGTCGCCGTTCTTTCAGCATCCGCTACAGCAACTAACCAGAACATCTGGATAGAAGAGATGAACAAAGTGGTCGGCAACTACACAGGCATCAACGTTGTTGCCACCGTTTATGGCGATGACCTTTCTGACAAAAGCTATCGCGAGGCTCAAGGCCTTATGGCTTCACACCCTGACCTAAAAGCCATTATTGCTCCTAGTACGGTAGCAATAGTTGCCGCCTCTCAGGCGGTTTCTGATGCTGGTAGAGCTGGAGAAGTTTTGGTCACAGGACTTGGCCTTCCTTCAGAGATGGCCGGTCACGTTGAGTCGGGTGCATCCAAATCGTTCGCTATTTGGAACCCTATTGATCTGGGCTATGCCGCTACCATGATTTCCTACAACCTGGCAAAAGGTGAGGCCACGGCTGATGCAGGTGGTGAAATCGGTATGGGTCGACTGGGCTCCGTAACGCTAAGCGATACTCTTGATGGTGCAATGTCAGATCCATTCGTCTATGACGCATCCAACATCAATGATTTCAAAGATATTTTCTAAGGTCTGATAACCGAATCAGGGTGCACCCACCAACACGCGTGGGTGCATGTTTAATCGCTGTTCTAGGAGGTGATGCCATCAGAAATAAGGTATCACCTACTCCCCAAATCGCTTTAGTAGGAGCACGACGCATTGCCAATGCCCGTTGAATTGTCACCTGTTTTATCAATGCAAGGTATCGTCAAGGACTTCCCGGGCGTACGCGCATTGTCTTCGGTGTCCTTAGAGTTATACGCGGGAGAAGTGACAGCCTTAGTCGGCGAAAATGGTGCGGGTAAATCAACCGTTGTTAAAGTACTTACAGGCATCTACCAACCTGACCAAGGCGCTATTACAGTAACCGGTGTAGCGCGCCAGCTAACAACACCTAAAGATGCAGCCCGGGCAGGTATCACAGCGATTCATCAAGAGACCGTACTATTCGACGATCTCTCCGTTGCCGAAAATATTTTTATTGGCCACGCACCTGTTACACGCCTTGGTTTAGTCAATTGGCAAAAAATGAATGACGATGCTGCCGCGCTTCTTGAACGCATCGGTGCATCAGTTAATCCGAAGGCTCTACTCAAAGATCTCGGTATCGCTAACAAACATCTGGTAGCTATCGCCAGAGCACTATCCATTGATGCTCGCGTCGTTATCATGGACGAACCCACAGCCGCTCTTTCGCAAAAAGAAATAGAAGAACTCTACCTCCTGGTGGAACAATTAAAATCGGATGGCAAAGCTATCTTATTTATAAGCCATAAGTTTGATGAGATATTTCGTATTGCTGACAGATACACTGTCTTTCGTGACGGAGAATTAATTGGCGATGGCTTGATCAACGACACAAACTCTGCAGACTTAATTCAGATGATGGTCGGACGTACTGTTGAAGGTGTGTTTCCTCCCCGCACTAACGACTTGGGCAACTTAATCCTGCAAGTTAACAACTATTCTCACCCGACAGAGTTCGAAGATATTTCGTTTTCATTGAACCGAGGTGAAATACTTGGATTCTATGGTTTAGTTGGCGCAGGACGTAGCGAGTGTATGCACGCGTTGTTTGGTATCACTCGCCCCAGCGCCGGACATATGAGTATCGATGGTGAACTAGTTTCACTTAAAAGCCCTGCTGATGCCATAGCCCACGGTTTAGTCTACGTTCCTGAAGATCGCGGGAAACAAGGGGCCATCACAGCACTATCCATCGTAGACAACATTGCTTTACCTTCCTTGCAGAACACCTCTCATAAGGGGTTTGTTCGCATGGCACATGAATTTGCTCTCGCTCGAAAATTCACGCAACGACTCGAGCTCAAGGCAGCAGCACTTGATCAACCGGTCGGCGAACTATCCGGTGGTAATCAACAGAAAGTAGTTATCGCTAAATGGCTCGCGACTCAACCGGCCATAATCATTCTCGACGAACCTACCAAAGGCATAGACATTGGCTCAAAAGCCGCTGTTCATGCGTTTATGCGGGAACTCGCGTCGCAAGGGCTCGCCGTGATCATGGTGTCGTCAGAGATTCCTGAAATTATCGGCATGTCAGACCGCATCATCGTTATGCGAGAGGGACGACAAGTCGCTGAAGTCGGTCGCGACGATGTCACGCCCGAAGCTTTGGTTAAAGCCGCAGCAGGCATTGAAGAAGCGAGCGTTGCATGAAATCTTTAACACTCTCCAGAGACGCATTACTAGCGTTAGCTCTGATCGCCTTGGTTGGACTGGTTTACCTACGCTTCCCAGCATTTGCATCACCGAATTCTCTGTTAGGTGTTTTTAACGATACATCTATTCTAATCATTCTTGCTTTAGGTCAAATGGCGGTCATACTTACTCGATGTATCGACCTATCAATGGCATCGAATCTTGCCCTTGTGGGTATGTGTACAGCTATGCTGAATTCAGCTTTGCCCTCTATTCCTATCCCTATTTTGGTTTTTCTGGCAATGTTTCTTGGCGCTCTTTTGGGCAGCATTAATGGAATACTGGTTTGGAAATTAGACATACCGCCCATCGTTGTCACTCTCGGAACTCTAACAATTTTCAGAGGGCTTATTTTCCTTCTATCCGAGGGACAATGGGTAAACGCTCATGAGATGAGCCCAGCATTCAAAGCCCTTCCACGGCTCAGTATTTTCGGTATCCCGGCGCTGTCGTGGTTTGCAATTTTATGTATTGCTGGTATGTACGTTTTACTTACCCGAACCCACTACGGTAGAGCGTTTTATGCGGTTGGTGGAAATCCTAATGCAGCAGTCTACACAGGAATCGATGTTGGGCGTACGCGTTTTAACGCTTTTGTCCTATCCGGAGCTCTCTCAGGCATCGCTGGATACCTGTGGGTTTCACGCTACGCTGTTGCCTATGTCGATATCGCAGCGGGGTTCGAATTGGACGTTGTAGCCGCTTGTGTCATCGGAGGAATCTCCATTGCAGGAGGCATGGGATCTATAGGTGGCGCTGTTCTAGGAGCCTTGTTTCTGGGCGTTATAAAAAATGCCCTACCGGTGGTCAACATTTCACCCTTCTGGCAGCAGGCTATATCAGGCGCTGCCATAATCGTAGCTGTCATATTTAATGCGCGCTCAGAGCGCCGCCTCGGACGCATTATTCTGAAAAAAGCGGAACAGATATGAACAGTCAATATCCCAACAATGCATCTGAGATGCCGGACAGACTACACGGCCCTCTAGCTCGTATGCTGGCTAGCTGGGAATTCCTATTGATAATCGTTGCGGTGCTTATCTTTTTTTTCAATACACAAGCTTCGCCGTATTTTTTAGACGCATGGAATTTATCGGACGCCACATTCAATTTCACCGAAAAAGCCATGATTGCTTTTGCAATGGCCCTGGTCATCATTTCCGGAGAAATTGACCTGTCTGTGGCTTCCATTGTCGCGTTGGTTTCGACCAGCATGGGATTCGCTGTCCAGCTCGGTTTTGACACTCCATCTCTCATCCTTATCGCGATTGCCGTAGGAGCAGCCTGCGGTGCATTCAACGGTTTTTTGGTTGCAACGATGGGACTACCTTCAATTGTTGTCACTATAGGAACGTTATCTTTATTCAGAGGTATTGCCTATATTGTGTTGGGCGATAAAGCCTACTCTGGTTACCCTGACTCTTTTGCTTTTTTTGGTCAAGGGTATGTTTGGTGGGTCATTACCTTTGAGATGGTTTTATTTATGATTATTGCAGCAATTTTCTATGTCCTGCTGCATCGAACGTCGTTTGGTAGAAGCGTCAAAGCCATTGGTAATAATCCTACAGCAGCACTATTCGCTGGAATTCGTGTGCCTCGTGTAAAGTTCATGCTGTTTGTACTAAGCGGCATCATGTCAGCAATCGCTGCCATCTGTCTAACATCTCGATTAGGTTCAACACGTCCTTCCATTGCGGTCGGTTGGGAACTCGAAATAGTCACTATGGTTGTTCTAGGCGGAATAAATATACTAGGCGGATCTGGAACAATACTGGGTGTGTTTATTGCGGCAATAGTCATGGGCATGGTGACTTTCGGGCTAGGACTTCTTAATGTTCCCGGGATTGTTATGTCAATTTTTACAGGGCTGCTTTTGATAACGGTCATAGCGCTACCTATTGTTATTCGAAGAGCACGTCAACGAGTAGCTAATTAAGCCGTGACGTATTTAGTCGCCGTAATCGACCTTGGTAAAACGAACTCCAAGGTGGCGATAGTCGATACAGACACGGCCAAGGAATTAAAGGTCATTACTCAGCGCTCGGTCGTAAACACCAACACCTGCTATCCAAGCTTAGATCATCAGGCCATTGAAATATTTATTCTTGAAGCGCTCAATAACGTAGCTTCAGAATACGCTATTGACGCAATTACGGTAACTACGCATGGTGCGACCGTCGCACTCATCGATGCTCTCGGCCATTTAGTCCTACCTATACTTGACTACGAATACCAAACAGTTGATGAAATAAGGGATTCGTACTCTAAACACAGGCCTTCTTTTGCTGACACAGGTTCTCCTGCCCTGCCAGGTGGTCTTAATATCGGTGCACAGTTATATTGGTTGCAAGCCAAATTCCCGGACCAATTTTCGTCAGTAGATACGATACTGACTTGGCCGCAATATTGGGTATTCAAACTCACGGGCCAGCGCCATAACGATATGTCTTCACTGGGTTGTCACTCTGACCTTTACGCGCCTCATCAACAAGATTACTCAACCTTAGTAAATTCTATGGGGTGGAGGCATCTTATGCCTCCCACTCAATTATCCGGAGAGTTAAGTGGCACACTAACGCCTCATATTGCGCAGTTAACGAATTTGTCCGCAACAACGCCTGTGCATACCGGCATTCATGATTCTAATGCCTCATTAGTCCCACATCTCCTATCTCAACAACCACCGTTTACAGTTGTTTCAACAGGAACATGGTTCATCGCGATGGCGATAGGCGGGAAACCGGTAGCGTTAGATGAGAGCCGAGACACGCTGCTCAATGTCAACGCGTATGGGCAATGTGTGCCCTCTGCACGGTTTATGGGAGGGCGTGAACGAGAGTTGCTGGGCGTTACTAGCCAAGGCGCCGAAGACGTTATGTGCACTTTGCTTAGCGAGCGTTCGTCACCGGCAATGCTGTTGCCCTCTGTAGTCGCAGGCACAGGCCCCTACCCGCATCTATCTGAACATTGGGTGGGTAACTCATTAATAGAAAAGAATTCACCCTATCGCGACTGTGTTGTTGCGCTTTATTTAGCCTTAATGACTCATGAGTGCATGAAACTCATAGGCAGTCATGGACCCACTTATATAGAGGGCCCTCTAGCTCAAGACGTTCATTTCGCACAAATGCTATCAGTTGTAAGTGAACGGCCCGTCCTAATGAGTGGCTCCCTGACAGGAACTAGCGTGGGCGCTGCCATGCTTATAAAACCTGCTTTAAAACCACCAAATTACCAAGCGATAACCGTGGATGAAACACGACGCAATCAACTGCAGCACTACGCTCTTCTTTGGCAAAAAGAGCTAACTCACTACGCCAGATGAAATACTCGTTCTAGCGGTTCTACTAGAGGCTCGTTTGTTTCACCACTAGCCATGATATCTGCCATGTATTCCCACCAGCGTTGCATAACAGGCTCCAAAGGAAGGCTATCCATGGCGTGCCCGTCAGCTCGACGTAAAACAGCAAACAGGCTACTTGTCTCTTCGTGAACAAATATTGAATAGTCAGAAATTCCAGCACCTTTAAGCAACGTGATTAATTCGGGCCAGATTTCATCGTGCCGTCGACGATACTCAAGTAGCTGGCCGTCGTTCAACTGCATTCTAAAACCTATTTGCTCCACAGATGCGTTGCCTCACGTTTATTAGATATGCGAATACTGTACAACAGAACTGCGAAAAGAAAATGGAGGCAAGACGCACTGAATTGAGTCGATTATTTCGACCCGTTCGTCCATTTTTATTATTGATTCGCGTTGTAGTGCACTTTGTCCTCCGCTACAGTTACGATTATTCCGTCATCGCTGTCCTGTGTCGCTCGCTAAGGGACTAAACTAGGCCGTCAGACTAACTTTTGCGATAACTAACAAAAACTTATCACACAAGTCAGTACCATTTACTTCAGACCCTGTAATCTATGTCCCCGTTTTTCGTCTCATTCAAGCTGGCTTTATGGACAACACTCATTCTGTTGCCGGTCGGTATGCTGCTGGGTCGATGGTTGGCGTTTGCGCAGTTCAAAGGCAAGGCTTGGGTTGAGTCCCTGATTTTACTGCCACTAGTGCTTCCCCCAACGGTTATCGGTTATTACTTGTTGCTCGTGTTTAGCCCTGATTCGTTTAGCGGCAATTTAGTCACACAATGGTTCGGGCAACCGTTAGTGTTCACGTTTCCAGGCTTGGTGATTGCCTCTATCGTAGTTAATTTGCCCTTCGCAGTGCAACCTATGCAATTGGCCTATGGCTCTCTGCCCCAGGAGGTTAGAGAAGCTGCTTGGGTTAGCGGTCTGTCATCGAGCAAGACCTGGTGGCATATCGAGCTCCCCCAAATTTGGCAAGGTATTCTCGGTAGCGCAACGCTTATTTTTTCACACACACTGGGGGAGTTTGGAGTTGTATTACTGGTTGGTGGAAACATAGAAGGCCGCACTCGCACTGTATCCATAGCAATATACGACCACGTACAAGCATTCGATATGCTAAGCGCTGGGTGGTACAGCGCGGCTCTACTCGTATTCTCATTGGCGGCATTAATGGTCGTTAGAATGAGCGCTCAGAAAAGCAAGAGGACTCACTAGGTCAACCTCATGCACACAACACCCATTATTGCGTCCGCGTCTGCAACCACACCATCATTTGACTCATCATTGGAAGTAAGACTTCAAGCTCAGCGAGGCCCTTCGCTTGATGTTTCACTAGAGTGTGGAGCTGGGGAGATGCTGGCACTAGTGGGTCCATCAGGCAGTGGAAAGAGTACGGTATTACGAACAATCGCAGGTTTACGAAAAGTAGATCAAGGATTCGTTCGTTGCGGCAACACGCTATGGATGGACACCGAGAACAAGAAGTACGTCACCGTGCAACAACGCCAAGTAGGCATGGTATTCCAACACTACGCGTTGTTTCCACACAAAAGCGTCATTGACAATGTCATTCTTGCTATTCGAAACAAAAGCCGAAAAGAGAAAAAACATATTGCTGCGTCGTGGCTTGAACGTACGAATATGACAGGTTTGGAGAGTCGTCGACCCGACCAACTTTCTGGAGGTCAAAAACAACGTGTCGCCCTTGCCCGAGCCTTAGCCTCTAACCCAGCAGCCCTTTTGCTCGATGAACCGTTCTCAGCCGTCGATCAACAAACACGTAGGAAACTATACCGCGAACTAGCAAAGCTAAGAACCGGTCTGGATATACCCATGATACTCGTGACTCATGATGTAGGCGAAGTTCAACAATTAGCGGATAGTATGTGCCTGATTTACAAAGGGCAGACGCTACAACAAGGCTCAGTTCACGATGTTATGACAGCTCCAGAGAGTAAAACTATTGCCAAGCTTCTGGGTCACCAAAACTTGTTTTCAGCAACTGTGGCACATCATGGTGACCATCTCACACGCTACCAACTCGGAGATGGTGAAACGTTGCAAGGCAGCGCTACAAAGCTCAACGTAGGGCAAGCTGTGACACTACTCATAGCGCCAAGCGCCATTACGATTGATAACGATTCAAGCGCACACGACATCGGTAGCAACCGGTTAAAAGGCTCAGTCAGAGATGCTGTAAGCATGGGTGATGAATGGTCAATTACCGTGCACTTAGACGCGGTCACAAAATCGTTGCGCTTTAGAATTCCGCAATACCAAATCGATTCACGCCACGTATTACCGGGTACCCCCATAAATGTTAACGTTAGAGCGGGAGGCATCTACGCAATCAGCGAATCGATGTCGTAACAGCTTGTTCACCGCAACGTAACTTTTAACACGACATCATACTAAACCATTATGTTGACTCGATTCTTACCTGGGACTCGCCGTTCTTTTAATAATCTTAGTGAACAAGAAATTCTTGCGCTAGCCATTTCCTCTGAGGAAGATGACATGCGTATTTATCAGGCCTACGCGGATGGGCTACGGGCAAACTACCCTGACTCTGCGCGCCTATTTGAGGCAATGGCTGAGGAAGAAAATGGCCATCGTGCGCAACTCATTGCATTGCATCAACAACGATTTGGCGATGTCATTCCGCTCATTCGTAGAGAACATGTGCGCGGCTACTATGATCGTAAACCTGATTGGCTAGTCCGCCCTCTTTCCATCGATAAAACACGCGAGATGGCAGCGCAAATGGAGGCACAGGCCGAACGTTTCTACCGAGTGGCTGCAACACGAACACAAGACGCTGAGACACGCAAATTACTGGGCGATCTAGCCTTCGCAGAAGCACGGCATAGCGAATTAGCCACACAACTGGAAGAGAAATTCATCTCTAACGATGTTCGTGAAAAAGAAGACAGTGCGGAAAAGAAACAATTTCTACTCACCTACATCCAACCTGGCTTAGCAGGCCTTATGGATGGATCAATTTCCACGCTAGCACCCATATTTGCAGCAGCTTTCGCAACAGGCGATACCTGGAATACGTTTCTCATTGGACTCTCAGCTTCCATCGGGGCTGGGATATCCATGGGCTTTACCGAAGCGGCACACGATGACGGGGTTCTCACCGGACGAGGATCACCATTAAAACGTGGCTTAGCTTCTGGCATCATGACCACCGTGGGCGGACTAGGACATGCATTGCCCTACTTGATACCTGACTTCAAAACAGCTACAACCGTTGCGATAGTGGTCGTATTCGTTGAACTTTGGGCCATCACCTGGATTCAACACAGATTCATGGAGACTCCTTGGGGTCGTGCCATGTTCCAAGTCTTGCTAGGTGGCTCGCTGGTACTAGCAGCAGGCATACTTATTGGTGTTGCCTAATTTACTCGGGCGCGTGCAACAACAGAGCTACGCGTTAATTGCGACGTAGTTTCGGCGGCAAAGCGCATTTGCAATGTTGCGTGTGAATCGCAGTGTTTAAGACTAACTGATATCGCGCCCCCTAGCTCAGCCAACGTTGATGCTGTGGCTAAAGGCACATTCATATTTTGTTCTCGCTCAGCAAGACCGCGATGAGCATCATGCTGTGCATGACTGCCCGATATACCCGATTCATAAGCGATGACAATTTCAGCAATAACAGCAGCATCGGCTGACGTTTCGGTCTTTGAACTATCACGCGTTATTAAGACAATTTCACCACCGGCTGGTAGAAAAAGAAGACACTGCTGAATCATATTGGTAAATGTCAGTGTCAGTAGGTGTGCATCCGCGACTACCTTGAACGGAATGGATTCCAATTGCAGACGCAGGGTGATATCGCTGGGCAATGCATCTGAAAACCGTAAAGAGCATTCGTGAAAGACGGCGTTGATATCTATCGGTTTTTTTGACAACTCACTGACAGAGCTGAATACCGATAGTTGCTCTATTCTTGAAACAGCTGCACTGGCAGCGCGAACAATATTAGCCAACGGTTGCTTAACATCCTCTCCCGATGAAAATTTAATTTCAGCCAACTCAGCATTGCCAACAACAACTTGCATGTCGTTGTTGAGTTCATGTTTGACGGTAGAAAACATCGAAACCAAAGCATCTGATTGACGAGCGAGTAATTCGGCCGTACGAATGCTGTTGGACTGATGGATGTGTCTGAGAACAACTAGCAACGCCAACATGGATAGCGCAAAAACATGCGCAAGCTCTTGCATAGCCCCTGATAGGTAACTGCCATTTTCCGAAAACAATTGATTCACTATCAAGCCCAATTCGATAGAAATTGCTCCAAACAAAGCAACGTTCATCCAACGGTGCATGACTAATTCTTTTCCTGTTGCAATCTGACGTTGTCGCATTACACCAATTCCTATTAGGACTAAGGCCAACACGAGGCTACCAGACAATAATATAGCGTTGGCTTTCGGCAAAGAAAGAATGGTCGGAAACAAACTTTTGTATAGTGGAACTGATAGTACGAATAATTCGCGCAATAAGGCTAAACTGACGCCCGTCATAATAAGCAGGCTGCCTGGCTGGGCACGAACACGCACTCCAATGGCAAAGGCGATGGCAATGCACAACACTATGGCTAAAATGTGCAAAACGAGCGCATCAAGCGTGATCACAGTAGTTGCGAAGGTTGTATTCATCGGCCGAAAGCGTATGCGCGTGGCTGCAAGCCGCAGGTTTATTTAAGTATTTGTGTACTTCTATCGGTAGCAGATATTGAGCTATGGCGTAATTTTTCGTAGGGAATTGAAGCAGGCTCAGCGACAGCCGAGGTTCCTAGTAGCGTTTTAGCTTGACATGCGTTACCCATTGACGGGACGATGGTAGGCATCATTACCTTACTAGGCACAGCCTTGCTGCAGCTGGCTTTGTTAGCATTGCTGAAAAAATAGGGTATGTAAGTGCCAACACGCATTTCAATGATGGTCGAGGTATCGTT
>CALKLO010000081.1 GCA_937991945.1 uncultured Granulosicoccus sp. | reverse complement strand
ACCCCTGCAAATTGGCAAGGTCTGTCCCACGCTGGGTGGGTGCCGAAGGTTTCGTAGTCAAACCAGAAGAAGCTTGTGGTCTTACTCACCAGACTATGTCGTCCGGGACGGGAAACTCTTCGTAGCCAGCATTGTCGTCAGGCGAGTCGGGAGCTGCTGAGACGATGGCCCAATTTGGATTGATGGTTCTAATTTGTTCAACAATTTCGCTGGGTACCAGTCGAGTTGTTCCGTTAAGTCTTGTGACTGTTAAAGCGCCGTCAACGAGCTGCTTGCGAACATCTTCTTTTACATGCAACTCACGTATGCGATTTTGTAAGGTAAATCGATACACAATCTCGCCAGCAAATTCTTTAACTTCAGCGGTCTCAATAAGCGTTTTAATTTTAGCCTTGATGGCTTTGCGCTCATCAGCCGCAGCTTCGGCTACCGCTTTGCCCGAAGGCGCCTGCGGTGATGGGGTATGCGCCTTGTTCGGGCGCGACGCACCTGATTTCTTTGGCTTGCTGCGCTGTTTATTCTTTGCAGGCTCTTTTGCTTTTTGCGAGAACCCAGCTTGTAACAGCTGGTCGCGAAGGGAGTCAGACATTGATATTCAAACAAACATTTAGCGAAAAAAAGTTGGGGTGATCAATACAGTACCCCGTTGTATAGAGCTTAGCAGTCGGTTAAGTCTGCCAAGCCCTGGGTGGTTCTCAAGAGTTAGTTTAGCCGTGGAAAAACTCAGTGCAAATATTGCTGAACTGAGACGGCTTTTCAGCATGAGGCCAGTGTCCTGCGCCCTCAATAATCTTCAGTGATGGGTCGGAAAACAGAGCTCGGATACCGGGTTCGTCTTCAGCGGTCAAATAGTCACTGTTTCCACCCTTAATGAATAGCGTTGGCACGTCAACGTTTTGCTGCATGTGGGGTGGTTGGGAAATGCTGGGGTAGTCTTTTGCAAGTTGTTTTACATCGAAGCGCCACCGGAAGCGTTTTGACTCGTGCTGGTAGAGCCCTTTGAGCAAAAATGCTCGAATGCCAGCGTCGGTAACGGCGCTTTTTAACAAGGCATCAGCTTGGCGCCGGTCTTTAAGCGATTCAAGGTCTAATGACAAAAGCGCGTCGAGAATACCCTGATGATGAGGAGGGTATTGTTTTGGAGCGATGTCGACGATACAAAGGCGTTGCAGGCCGCGTGCTTTGGGGTTTCCAGCCAGTGCCATGGCTACTTTGCCGCCCAGGGAGTGGCCCAGCAAATGAAAGTCGCGAATACCTAAGGCTGCCAGCTCGTCTAGAACCAGATCGGCCATTGATTCAAGCGTTAATGAAGGGTTGGATGGAGATTTACCGTGGCCCGGGAGATCCATGCGGATGACTGATAACGAGCGCTCCATATGCAAGGAGACCGAGCGAAAATTATCCAGATCACCGAATAAACCGTGCAGCATGACCAAAATGGGACCATTACCAGCTTGTTGGCTGTGCAATCTGCTCATAGTGGCAGCGGCTGGGTTACACTTCCGCCTCGCAAAGATGAGATTTTCATTGTGTACTCCGAGGTAAGACAAAGAACTGAGAAATTAGTCGGTTCGCTGAATCCGAGTGTTTTCGCTTCCCGCAAGATTGGCCTTGAAAAGGAATCGTTGAGGGTTGGTGCAGCGGGTGGCATATCCCAAGCCGATCACCCTCATGCATTGGGGGCCGCGTTAACACACCCATCAATAACCACTGATTTTTCCGAAGCGTTGCTGGAGATGGTAACACCGCCCTGCGATTCCGCTGCACAAGCGTTGGGTTATTTGACGGCAATTCATCAATTCATTGCAGCTAAGCTTCCTGAAGACGAGCATATCTGGAACACCAGCATGCCGTGCATCCTACGTGGTGGCGATAGTGTTCGAATTGGTGAGTACGGCAACTCTCACAGTGGCCGAATGAAACACGCTTATCGATGCGGGCTGGGACTGAGATACGGCCGTCGTATGCAAGCCATTGCCGGCGTACATTTCAATTTCTCGATGCCTGAATCCAGTTGGGGTCTTCGCCAACAATTGCTGTTTGGTGGTTCGCCCGTATCGGATGCTGACTACAGTGCCACTAGCCCCGATTTAACACAGGCTCAGGTAACGACTGCACGCACTCAGGGCTATTTCGAAATGATGCAAAACCTCATGCGAGTAGGGTGGGTAGTGCCTTATTTGTTTGGTGCATCGCCGGCGATATGCAGTACCTTTTTGGCAGAAGGTGAGGGCGAAGAATTCGATGTCTGGAATCAGACGACTCGCTATGCGCCGTATGGCACCTCTTTAAGAATGGGCAAAATCGGTTATCGCTATCGCGAAGATGAACCCATTGATTTGAGTGTTAGGCATACCGAGATAGAGGCTTACATTGACGACATCATGGGCCACGTAAGCACGGTTCATCCTCCGTACGAAGCCTTGGGAATACGCTGTGAGAATGGTAAATACCAACAACTCAGTGCTGCACGACTGCAAATAGAGAATGAGTACTACAGTACGGTTCGTCCTAAGCAAATTCCTGAGGCCGGAGAATTGCCGATCTCAGCACTGCAACAACGCGGTATCCGATATTTAGAACTGCGTTCGGTTGATGTGAATTTGTTCGACCCAGCGGGTGTCAATTTAGAGCAGATTGCCATGTTAGAGATGCTCATGATGTTCTCTTGGTTGGCATCGCCTAAGCCTTTGTCAGCATCAGAAATGGACATTAACAAAGAAAACGTTAACTGCGTTGCGCACCACGGAAGACAGCCTGGCCTCTTGTTGAAGCAACCTAATGGCACTATCCCATTAGCCACATGGGGTCATGCGATTCTTGACGCTATAGAGCCTATTAGTGAATGGTTAGATAGCCAGCAAGACACGCCTTTGTATGTCCCTGCATTAAAAGCTCAGCGAGCAAAATTTGATAACCCTGATTTGACTCCTTCAGCACAAATGATTGCCGGAATAAAAGAGACAGGTTCATTTTTCGAACATGCTCAACATCATTCGCTTAAGGCTGATGAGTGGTTAAAGCAGCAACCTATTGATGAAGCGTTGCACAAGCACTTGTCTACGTTGGTTGAAAAATCTCGCGTCAAACAGGCAGAGCTTGAGGCATCAAGCACGGGTAGTTTTGATGATTTTTTGTCGCAATACTTGGGGCAAATTCATTCCAAAGTCAGTAAGCGCTAAACCAGAAAAATACCTGTCATGAATAATCGCTACGGTCTTAACGAAGAACAAACAGTAGGGGCGGTCATTCTGGCAGGTGGGTTGGCGCGCCGTATGGGCGGGCAAGATAAAGGGCTTGTTGAAGTAGCCGGCAAGCCGATGGTCAAATACGCACTCGACACAGTTGCTCCTTTGGTCGACTCACTAGTGATTAATGCCAATCGCAACATTGAGGCCTACGCGCAATGGGGTGTTCCTGTTATCCGCGATAGCTTGGCGGACCATCAAGGACCTTTAGCCGGTTTAAGTGCAGCCTTAGATGCAATGTCATCCGATTACATACTCATGTGTCCGTGCGATTCACCTTTCTTGCAATCGGGTTTGGTGACGGCTCTATTGTCAGCGTGTGTAGAGGCAGATGCAGATATTGCAGTTCCTCATGATGGTCAGCGCCTGCAGCCTGTGTTTTGCGTGGTTAATCGTCGGGTTCAGAGCTCACTAAACACATTTCTAGATGAAGGCGAACGCAAAATAGATCGATGGTTTGAGCATCACAACGTAAGCAGAGTTGATGCAACAGAATTTACTCAGTCATTCTTAAACGTGAATACAGAAGAAGAACGTTTGAGCGCCGAGCGGGTAGTGACTCAATGATAGAAAAGCAGCCATCATGCGATGATGTTTCAGAACCTGAATTGTTGCCAGTTGATGTCGCAAGGCAACGGTTGTTCGACTCTTTGTCTGTTATTAAATCGAGCGAACGCGTAGCACTGGATAAGGCCCAATTTCGCGTTCTTGCAAACGGTGTGGTATCGCCTTTGAATGTGCCTGCTCAGGCTAATTCCGCTATGGATGGCTATGCATTGTCGGCAAGCAGTATTCCTGCTCAAGATGAAGCAAGCCTGAAGGTGATAGGTACGGCTTGGGCTGGTAAACCCTATGAAGGCCCTGTGGGTGACGGCGAGTGTGTACGTATATACACAGGTGCGATTATGCCTATGGGAGCCGATACGGTTGTTATCCAAGAGCATGTGCAGGCACACGAAGATTGCATAGACATAGATAGCGATGTCACCGCATTGAAGAACGTCCGTCAAGCGGGTGAGGACGTAACGTTGGGTCAAGAGATCTTGGCAAAAGGACGT
>CALKLO010000080.1 GCA_937991945.1 uncultured Granulosicoccus sp. | reverse complement strand
TTTGGGTACCAGGCTGTTTATGGCGGAATCAACTACGCCACTCGCCCTACTTTTTACGGCAAAGTTCGCTTTCTTGTTGGTGCATCAGTGGTGCACAAGCAATACAAGAAGAACGCAGAGCCTGAAACCAAAATTCTGCCTATCCCTGCCATGGAAATCAGAATGAGCAAGCGCTCTGTTTTGAACATCTCTGGTTCTCCTCAAGTGGATATCGGCGAGCACCGCAACAACGCGGTTCTGTTCTTTCAATTCAAACTCAACATTCGTTAATCGTGTGTCGTCACTCCGGACGGCTATCAGCAGCACGCTTTAATAATTCCCAGTTTTTATAGAACAGATCCGCGTACCTCTCTCGTTTTACCCCTACTGGGCTGACCTTCATGGTCAGCCCTTTTTGGTTGCAAACCGAATAGACTAGCTTTGGAATGGCGGGCTTGTTGATCAGGTTCGATTCCAGTTTGTAACTGACCAGCCGATAATCTAGGTGATATATTTCACACTTTACGACCTATCGATAGAGGTTTTTAAGTTGAGCATTCGAATTATTCAGGCAGCAACGCTGGCCTTTGCTTCACTAGCTTTGACCCCGGCACTCCATGCTGCGCCAGTAAAAGTGGCTTTTATTGGAGATCAGGGCAACAACAGCAACGCCCGAGCAGTGTTAACGTTGGTGGCCAATGAAGGCACTGACCTTCTCCTTATACAAGGCGATCTCGGCTACACGGAAAACGCGGCCTCCGAATGGAATGCGAACATCACCAATGCGCTAGGTAGCAACTTCCCTGTTCTAGCGGTTGTCGGCAATCACGAAAACTTTCAGTGGCCTGTCTACAAAAACTATATTCAGCAACGTATTGATCAAAACCCAACACTGAACTGCTTAGGCAACACCGGTGTTAAAGCATTGTGCAATTTTGCCAATATCGATATCGTTCAAGTGGCCCCTGGAATCCACGAGGTGGCCGGTGTAAGTCCCGATGATAGCTATGAAGACTATATCCGCACATCGTTATCATCCTCTGAACATCGATGGAAAATATGCGCGTGGCATAAAAACCAAAGAGATATGCAACCCGCCGACAAGGGCGATAGCACTGGCTGGGCAGTTTACGATGCTTGCTTAGATGCAGGTGCAATGATTGCCATGGGTCATGCTCATTCGTACTCAAGAACCTATCTGCTAAGCGATTTTCAACAAAAGACCGTCGTACATAGAAGCAACGACATGACACTCAAGCCTGGTCAAGCGTTAGCGGTTGTATCCGGACTCGGCGGTCGCGACGTTGTTCCACAACAGCATGGCGGTGATTGGTTTGCATCGATATACACAGCGTCTCAAGGCGCGACACATGGCGCTCTTTTTTGCACGTTCGAGACCTCAACAGCCGATTGCTATTTCAAAGCTATTGATGGTGCGATACCAGATCGCTTTACGCTAACACTTGATTCGTTAAACAATCTGAGTTCTGCGGATGCCCTTCCAGCCCCGCCACCCCCACCCGCCGGCGGTTACGTATTCTCTCGCACCGATGTTTCCGAGTACCGTTGGGTGGACTACAACGATCAAGGACAACTGGCTAGCGTTTGGATTACTCAAGCATGCTCCAACCAATTGGGCGGTCCTACCGTGACAGGAGATTGGGATACTCTCTCCTATTTCGCACCTGAACATGACGGAATCAGTAGCCCTTGCGTACTTGAGCAAAACGATAACTCGACAACGACGTTTACCACTCTGACACCCGGCAGAGTGAATGATGTCGGCTACGTGTACTCACGAACCGACAAACAGGAGTTTCGTTGGATCGCTCGTGACGACAGAGGTGTTTGGGGCAGTATCTGGATTAACGAGAGCTGTGCAAATCGTCTTGGTGGAGCTCAATCACGAGGTGACTGGTTCGAATTGATGATAGAAGCGCCGGGCTTTGATTCCATTCCAAGCCCGTGTTCTTAAGTAACGAATTTTAGTTAACGATCGCCTTAAATCTTAAGGCGATTCAAACTCAACAACCCCGACTCGCATCTCGCCATCAATGACGGGACGGTTACTAGCCGTTTGCCAGAACTCATCTGGATTCGTTAACGACCTGGCTGTCAGTCTGGCGTATCTAACCCCCGAACCGAGTAGCACTGAGTCTATTTCGTAGCCGCTTCCATCGCTTAACGATAAGCCCGTTAGGCTTAGCAACATATCTTCACTGTTGAAGTCTGGCGCGGATGAAATTTCCAGTTCGTACTCAACCTCATTTCCTGCCATAACGTGTGCTTCACGCCACCTGAAATTGAGGATACCGTCTGACTCTTCAACGTCTCGCAGTTTAGGAGGAAACGGAATTCCGTAGTCAACCAAGGCTGCATGATTCTCAGCGATAAACCCAGCGAAGCCGCTGCTATTGCTCACGTCGAATGATGAGTTGTGCTCCAGGTCTGGCAATTGTCCAGCATACTCACTAATGACTGCTGAGTAAGTGCTAGCGAGTTCAGTGATAAGCGTATCAGTGAGATAGTTATTACGTAGATCAGCAGCCCTTGCCACCATTTGTGCATGAATGCCTGGCTGGCGATAATATCGATTTAAGAAATTACTGGCACGTCCCTTCGACAGCCCGTAATACAAGCGCCGTAACAACTCACTAGTCTCTAAACTGTTGGCCGGTTTTTGCTCGACTGCAAAAGTACCGTCGTAGTCCCAGGGCATGAAGTAAAACTTATCGCTGCCTACCGGGTTATAGAGATAGAAATTGTGAGTTACAGCGTCCATCTGGTGCAACAGAAAATTTACCGTTACCCAAGCCAGTACATTGTCCTTATCAAAATATTGCTCAAGAATCGAATCAAACGAACGTTCGTTATCGTTAACCGCATTGATCATCTCGGTTACTTTACTGTGATCATCACCAGATTTAATGCCAAGTCTAGTTTCGAATCGATCTTCATCCAGTGGTTCACCATCAGCATCCACCGCTAGGTATTCAAGATCGCTTGGAGCGAAAACAAATTCTTCTATTTTGTAAATGTTGTCATCAGTGTCCCAGTCGCGATTAACCAGAAATTCCTTACCGACGTATTCGGCATGGGTAAAAAGGCCATAGTCCTCAGGACCCGCACCGTCGTCAATCCACAAGTTTACAAACTGTGTTCGCAAACTTGGAAGATGAGGAATGTCCTGCATCAAATCAAACGCAAGCTTGTTTCTGATTCGAGACTGATCGTACGGCATTTTATTAAGCTGAAGCCTGCGCTCATTACGCCACAAGTCATTCTTGCTATCGAGCTTAACTCGAAAAGATTTCTGCGGAGCTAGACGTGTAAAGCCGCCGCGTTGTCGGAGCTCAGCATTGTTAATTGATCCATCATCAGGTAAATCGGCCCCTTGGAAATGAATGGGAATATCAACAGTGAAATCATCATCGCCGTCTATGTCAGCTTTGACATCGTCCAGAGTACAACCTGATTCATCATCATCAGTGCAAATACCGGCTTCGGTAACTGTGCGCACATCCAGCCTGACAACATCAACGGTACTGTAACCATCTGTATCAAAAAAACCTTCAGGCTCTTGTATGTCCGCTGCCGTTATGGAATTTGAAGGGGCAATAGGAGGTTCGGGATCTACTTCAGGATCTACTTCAGGATCGGTGCCGTCCTCGGCGTTGCCGACATCGGCACTGCCTTGGGTATTAACGATAACCCCAGATGCAGGTGATCGCTCTCCTATTGTATTAATGGCGAGCACTTGATAGGTGTAGCTGCTTCCTGCAGCCAACGTCTTATCATTAAAACTAACGCCGTCAGTAGTCCCTAGGGGTGCGCCATCTCTTGTTATTTCATACGTTAAACCCGCGGTTGCAGGCCTATCCCAAAATAGCTCCGCTGAACGAGAAGAATACACTGCCGCTCTTAAACCGGTCGGCGCTACTAGCTCAGCAATGGGATCATCTTCAGCCGGCTGTTCTGCTTGGGTTGACCCTGTCGTTGAGAAAGAAGCGACTGCAGGTATTGATCGATTGCCCTCTGCATCTACAGCGACAACTTCGAACTCATAGTCTGTACCAGGCACCAGGTCTCTAATGTAAAAACTCACCCCATCAGTGGTATGAACTAACGAATCATTTTGGAGTACGTCGTACGTTAGTCCAGCTTTAACGGGTCTTTCCCAAAACAACTCGGCCGAACGAGAGGAGTAGACATTGGCGATTAAACCGGTGGGGCGTAGTAAGGGCAAAGCCTCATTTTCGCTATCTGAAACACCGCTACTTTCAGAACCAGCTTCGATCGAGAAACTGACCAACGATTCTTCAGATCGATCACCCGAAGCGGTAACGGCCACAATCGAGTATTCGTATGTCGTGCCTCTGGCTAAGGTTCTGTCGTAATAGCTGACCCCATTGGTTGTATCGAGTAACAGACCATCTCGCGAGACTTCGTAGGTCAAGCCTTCCTGTTCTGGACGGAGCCAAAAGAGCTCCGCTGAAGAGCCGGAGTAGATCTCATAGGTTACCGATTCCGGCCCTGAAAAATCCTGTGCGACCGCTACGCTACTGAGCAATAGCATCGATCCAAGAGGCACTATTGAATTGCGTTTAAATAGTGGTTTAACCTTCTTACTCTTGTGTCTCATCAAAATATCCTCTGTTCAACTACGGAGATCCATTCCAGAACGTGCAGCCTCTGATCCATGGAAACTGAAAATAATTACTGCTTCAAAAATAGTATAAATACGTGGACAAATTAATTGGGGGGGTAATATTGCCAACGGCACCAACCCGGCTCCGTTGTGATCTTGGCAAGCATTTTTCCGCGCATTTTTCGGCACTCCGAACAGTGGTGCACATACGCTGGATACCGAACCCCAAAACTAGAACGAGACCCAGTCGTATTTTCCTGTGACACACCAAGAACAAGTGAGTTCCACTTCACGCTTCGAATGCGCCACCTATTTTTCGAATTGTTGTAGAAAATACTCGTTATTTCAGGCGGTTACAAGTACTTTCGAAAATTCGTCATTTTTACAACGCACCCGTGCAGAGCCTATCTTATTGTTTTAATTGTTATTTTAGTAAATAGCCACCCCATTTGCACTGCACTTAAAGTCGCAGTACAGTTCTCGGCATGTTGTTGACGCACAGCGATCAACACGCTTAAAACAGCTGACAAAGATCAGCGACGAACGGGATTTCAAATAATGAAAACGCAGATTTTCAAACTAGTTGCTCTTACTCTTTTCGCTCTTG
>CALKLO010000079.1 GCA_937991945.1 uncultured Granulosicoccus sp. | reverse complement strand
CCAATTCCATCACCGTTAATATCACCGGCCTTGATCAAAGACGCACTAATGGGTAGTTGAACCAACAGCTGTGCATCCGTTAAATCAGCGGTAGATAACCGTGCAGGAAAGCTAGCAGCTCCCGCTAATACAACACGCGTAGCCAGAGTAAAGAACCCACTGGATTGAAGCGAAAGATCATCATACCCATCGCCGTTAACGTCGCCAACACCCGTTAGATTTACACTGACATCATTAATAACAAAACCGTTTGTCAATAACCGTGTGGCGTTGGTGTTCAAGTCAGCGGCCAATGGCAAGTCCGGATACTGCCCAGCAGCATCAGCAAACAAAATTGCCGCACTGGTTTGAAAGGTCTGCTCTCCTTCCAAAATCACAATAAGGTCGTCTAACCCATCACCATTAATGTCGCCTGCCAAGCTAGCACCTTCAGGCAAAGTGGACTCCACAAGTTCAACAAATGCCAGCAAGTTAGCATCAGCAATACCAATATTCGATGGATAAGTACCAGCGGGAGTCACTACTGGGGTTGGAGGTTCTGTGGGTACTACGAGCTCACCACCGGCAACGTTGATGTTTTCATAACGCATACCCGTCGTAAGATTGATCACTTGGTAAGAGCCCGCGGCAACTTCACACTGACGCCCCCCTTCGCAGACAGAACTAAACGTGACGCTGTCTTGCACCTGATACCAACCATCATCAGCCCAGCTAATAATGTTGCCATTGACCACCGGAGCATGGTCTGATGGTTCAGGCGCAACAGGCGTTCCAATCACAACATTATCGAAGCGCTGCCCAAGCGTGTGGTTGATAACGTTATAGGTGCCAGGCGCAAGCTCGCATTGCAGCTCGCCATTGCATACAGACTCAAAGGTGCTTGAATGTTGTACCTGAAACCAATTCCCCTCAGGAAATACCAGTGTGTTGCCCACTACCTGAAAATCGGTACCACCCACAGAATCGGTGTCGGTAACAAAAACCCCTTCAAACCGTTGTGCCGTGGTGAGATTGATAACCGTATATTCACCAGCTACAACAAGACAATCGCGAGTACCTTCGCATACCGTTATGTAATCGCTGGCGCGTTGTACTTGGTAGTAACCATCGTCTGGCCATGAGATGGTCAGGCCCGACACGGAAGGCTCAGCATGAGCGACCAACGTTGCCGTTGCCAGTCCTATTGCCAACAAGGAGGTACACGCCAACTTGGGGTTTCTGATGTTGAGCATACGGACTCCTTAGCCTAAGCACAGATATTTCAAGCCGTCAGGATATCTCAACTATTCCGTACGCACTGGCAACGCAGTCGGTATTAATCCCAACTCAATGAGGATAATTTCCCTATTCAGAGCGTAACGATCAAACTTACCCCTGCTTAGCGCGTAGGTGCTCGCAGCAAGAGGCTTTACAAATCTCCTCAGCGCTCATTTTTCCAGCCATTACTGATACGCCTTTAAGCACTAATAAGGGATCATGAATGACATCGGCATGCATCATTGACTGGAGAATTTGAGACTCACCACCCGTCACAATAGTCGTTAAGTGACTCACCAGTTGCTCAGCTTCAGTAACCAGTCTATCCATAGCCCCTACCGATGCGTAGCCAGTACCTCCGGCGATACCGCTTGCCGTGTTATCCGAAAATGGACTGATGCGACCATCGGCAGCAAACAAGGCTGACGTATATTTGCCAAGCGAACGACGCATCGTATAAATGCCGGGCAATATGGCCCCACCCAGATGCTGGCCAGATGCATCAATCAAATCAACAGTTGTCGCAGTGCCGGAATCAATAACGCATACCGCACCTTCATGCTCAGCATGGGCACCGATCATTGCAGCCCAACGATCTACACCAAAGGTGGTGGGCTCTTTGTAACCATTTTTAAGGCCATTGAATTCTGCAGTAGAGGCAACCGCCACTGCCTGTAAACCAAAGTGCGTACAGCACCACGCGTTTAAATTAGGTAACAAGCCATCACCTGCCACATTAGACACGTGCACGCTGTCAGGTTTTCGACCGGCAAGAGCCTCCAACCACACTCGCTCTAGAACTTCATGCAAGAAAATATCTTTCCAAGCAAACGTCTCAAGAGGGTGCAAACCCGTTTCATCTTCAATAGCTGATTTGAAACGCGAATTGCCTATGTCTACCAAAATTCTCATGGGGCCGGCCTTATAGAAATATTGCCACCATAAATAGGATAGGTGGTCCCTGCGCTCTCAATCAGTAGCGCTCCGTGTTCATTGACACCACGAGCTACGCCTTGTTCCGTTGATTGTTGAGAATGAATTAACACTTCTTTGTCGAATAACCAATCTAAAGACTGCCAACGATCCGCAAACACGGACCAACCTTGATCAAAAAAACGCTTATGAGCACTGAGTACGCTTGCAGCAATTTTACCAACAAGCTGATCTCTTTGCTGCGCTTGCGGTATCACGCCCTCGCCCTCTAAAGACGTGGCACCAATGCCCAAGTTCATTACATCAGGGTTATGCAAAAAATTGATGCCAATACCGGTAAGCACCTGATTACAGGCTACGGGGTTCACACCCGCTACCTGCTTGTGTATCTCAGTTAGCAGACCACCCAGCTTTGCATTGTTAACCAACACATCATTCGGCCACTTAAGCTGTACTTGTATTCCAGATTCTTGCTGTAAGCAATCTGCAACACCGATGCCTGTCACCAAACTAAGACCCAACATATCTTTGGCAGCCTTAGTGGTTGATGACAATATAGAGAAGGTGATGTTGCCAGGCTTAGTTTGCCAAGTGCGTCCGCGTCGGGCGATACCTGCCGTTTGCCAATCGGTCACGCATAAGTGAGTGGCACGGGACTCTGCATCCTTCTCAGCACCCATGTACTTATCACGCAACCAAACGCTGGTTGAGTCCAGCTCATCAAACAGGTGCAAGCGCACATCCGTATGACCCGCTTGACTAAGCCCCTGCTTAATCAGGTTGTCTTCTGGCAATGAACTCATACGGTTTTACTGATAAATGTTTTAGCTGCGTCGTCCGTACTGGCCAGGCGATTATCTTCAAGCCAATGAGTAAGCTTGCTTTGATCAGTGACACTGAGCACGGCGGTATCGTTTGGTGCAGGCTTCAACGGTAGCTGAGTTTGTCGAAGACGCCCTAGTCGAAAATAATGCACGGACAACGAGTCCATCGATGCATAACGGGCTAAGTGATTATCAACGTCTGCCTTAGTCACTGATAACTCATTGATAGCCACAATGATATCGCCTGCCGACAACCCTGCACTAGCTGCTGGTCCACTGTGCATGACTTGCGCAATGCGCACGCCACCTGCCGTATCGGTAACGTTAGCACCTAACCAAGGCGTACTCTTCGACACAGCGGAAGCGGCTCGTGTTCCACCCACATCAGAACTGGACAAACGCGCACACCATTCTAATGAAACACCGTGGTGTGCAAGTGCCGCCTGAACCGGCAACTCATCCGTTGAGTACAAAACACTATCGAAAAACTCACCTAGCTCTTCATCAATGAGTTCAGCCGCTAAACGTTGTGGCTCATCTTCAGCCAAGCCTTCGGCTGAACTTAACCATCTATTCCACAGTACTCGCATTAATGAATCAAGCGTGACCCCATCAGCCGACTTGCTGCGCAGCAAGACATCTAAGCACAGCGCAATGAGAGCCCCTTTTGCGTAATAACTAACGATGGCGTTAGGCGCATTTTCATCTTGCTTATAAAATTTATTCCACGCATCAAAACTTGAATCGGTTACCGACTGTGATTGTCTACCAGAGCCTCGTTGTACGCGGGTCAATGTTTTTGACAACACACCTAGGTACCTGTCTGAATCTATAAGCCCTGTTCTGGCTAGAACCAAATCGTCGTAATACGATGTCATCCCTTCGAAAAACCATAGCAACTGAGTGTAAGACTCACTCGTTAAATCGAACGGGACAAACTGTGCAGGCTTTATACGTTTAACGTTCCACGTGTGAAAGTACTCGTGGCTGCATAGTCCGAGAAAGTCTAAGTATTTATCGCTGACGTCAGCCTGACCAATGAGCGGAAGGTTTTCGCGCGTAATCATCAACGCTGTTGATGCTCGATGCTCCAAACCACCATAGCCAGCATCAACCACCATCACCATAAACACGTAGTGATCAACCGGCGCAGGTTGTCCAAAAAAATGAATCTGATATTCGCAAATACGGGTTAGGTCATCTATCACTCGCTGCTCATCAAAAAAGCAGTCGCCCGTTAGTACGACTTCGTGCTTAACGCCACAGGCGAGAAACTCTAGTCGTTTGAATGTACCGAGCTCAACAGGATGATCAATGAGCTCATCGTAGCAAGGAGCTGAATATTGACCAAAGCCTGCCCCATTGGTATCAACGGCACATAGGGTAGTCGATAACTTGAAGGACTCATCGGTATCGCACTCAGGACGCTCAATACTGACTTGGTGCAAACCATCTTCTTGTCCGTCTACCGATAGGAACACACTCGTGCCATTGAAGAATGCATGCGTTTGATCAACATGCGCAGCGCGCACGGACAAGTCCCATGCGTACACTCGATAGTGCACCACCAGTTCACTTAAACCAGGCGCGGCCTGCCAAGTGGATTTATCCAATTTTTCTAGAGCGACACCTTGCCCTTGGCAACTGGCACTCAAGCTGACAATGTTGCGCGAGAAATCGCGAATCATGTAGCTGCCTGGAATCCAATTGGGTAAGCGCAGAATTTGCCCCTCACCGTTAGGGTTAGACAAGGTCAGCGTTACATCAATAAGGTGCGCTGCAGCGTCACTAAAACTGACTTGATAATGAAGTGTCATGGGTAAATACTCGAACACAGGTTATATAAAATTTGGACCTTACCGGTACGGATGTGCGAAAACGATGTTGCGCCGTATCTACCTTCGCTCGCTATACTGACGTCTACCACCCAACGCGAAAAGCTTCATGAACGCCTTGCTAGATACCCTGCATACACGTCATTCAGTCTCTGCCAACCAGCTTAGCGAGCCTGCCCCAAACGCAGAGCAGCTCAATGACATACTTAAATGTGCCATTACAGCGCCCGATCACGGCAAGCTACGCCCATGGCGCTTCATCGTTATTCGTGATGATGCGCGACATGCCTTAGCCAACGTATTTGTGGAGGCCGCCAAGGTGCGCGATCCTGACATGAGCGAACAAAAGCTGGAGCGCTTAGCTGAAAAACCACTCCGCTCCCCTCTCATTGTAGTCATTGTAACAACGCTGACCCCTGAACATCCTAAGGCGCCAGAAATTGAGCAAACTCTCTCGGCGGGTGCTGCAGTTCAGCTCATGCAACTGGGTGCCACGGCTCTCGGATTTGGCTCTGTTTGGCTCTCGGGAGCAAATGCCTACGACGAAAATGTCAAACAAGCTTTGGGGATCGAGACAAAAGATCAGATTGCAGGCTTTCTCTATATGGGCACGCCCCCGGAAACAATTCCATCCAGACGCCGGCCAGAACTGTCAGATCATGTCAGCGAGTGGGTTGCGCCCCTAGGCTAACTAACAGGTATATATGGGTGTGAATCAGCTCACACTCATGCCTGCCCAGAATCATATCCGGCGCTTCCACGCCGATATTTCTCACATGGCACAGCACAGTCAACAAAGGGTTCGAGCGTTCAGTCTAGCCACATCCGTGTGCCTATCGACTGTGATGCTCCTGAGCAGCCCATCCTCGCTGGCAGACGATGACCTGTTTAAACATCGCGATAAAAACGGGGTAATCACGTTTAGCGACGCGCCAATGGTTAATGGCCAAGTGGTACGCACCAGCTACACAGGCTTCAAACGGGAGCCTGCGGCTAGCAATCCGTGTAGTGGACTGTCCCATAGCCAACTCGACGCCAAAGGCCGCGCTCTGCACGGGCAATTCGAAAAAGCCGCAGAGCAATTCTCGGTAGATCCAGCCCTACTCAAAGCCGTAGCTCGGGCAGAATCCTGCTTTGACCCTCAGGCCGTTTCCAGTGCCGGTGCCAAAGGTCTGATGCAGTTAATGCCCAGCACCGCCAAAGCCATGGGCGTTAAAAATATTCTTGACCAGCAGCAAAACTTAATCGGCGGGGCTCAGTACCTTGCTGCCATGTTGGCTCGTTATTCCTCCAATACCCATTTAGCGCTGGCAGCCTATAACGCGGGGCCTGGCAACGTGGATAAGTACAACGGCGTACCTCCGTTTCCTGAAACGCGTAAGTACATCAGCGCCGTGAAAGAATTCAGACAAGACTACGCTCCGCAATTTCAGCCCTGAAATGCGCACCTGTATGACCGATAGACCCCGCTATGCGCACGGCTAGCACTATGAGCACCGTGCGGCGTCTATACTTGTAGCCTCCATATTCCCTTATTGATCAGCAGCACCTGTAACCATGTCCAAATCAGAGCCAGTCGAGGCCAGCAATTTCATTAAAAACATCATTGATGATGATGTCGCTGCAGGCAAAAATGATGGCCAGGTGGTCACTCGATTTCCACCAGAGCCCAATGGCTATTTGCACATAGGCCATGTGAAATCCATTTGCCTGAACTTCGGAACAGCCACGCGCTACAACGGTCGCTGCAATTTGCGCTTCGATGACACGAATCCTGCCAAGGAAAGTGAGGAATTCGCAAACTCTATTAAAGACGATGTCAGCTGGCTCGGTTTCGAGTGGAGCGAGCTACGGCACGCCTCTGACTACTTTGACGAACTGTACGACTACGCCTGCGAGCTGATTCGCAAAGGCAAGGCCTACGTGGACAGCAGTAGCGCAGAAGAGATGCGTGAGCTGCGTGGCACATTGACCGAACCCGGCATTGAGAGCCCCTTCAGAGATCGCAGCGTAGAGGAAAACCTCGATCTGTTTGAACGTATGAAAGCAGGCGAATTCGATGATGGTGCTCACGTGCTGCGAGCAAAAATTGACATGGCCTCAGGCAATATCAATTTGCGTGACCCCACTCTTTACCGTATCCGCAAGATTCACCACGTTAGAACCGGTGACAAATGGTCTATCTACCCGATGTACGACTACACCCACTGCGTCTCAGATGCCATTGAGAACATCACTCATTCTCTGTGCACACTCGAATTCGAAGACCACCGCCCACTGTACGACTGGGTGCTGGATCAGCTGGAAACGAAATCCCACCCACAGCAAATTGAATTTGCGCGTCTGTCTCTTGAGTACACCATGCTCAGCAAACGCCGAATCATCCAGCTTGTTGAAGACAAGCACGTGCATGGTTGGGATGATCCGCGCATGCCTACCATCATTGGTATGCGTCGTCGTGGCTACACACCAGCGGCCCTTCGTGAATTCTGCGAGCGTATTGGCATCACCAAGAATGATGCTTGGATAGAAATGATGGTGCTCGAAGGCTGCATACGAGACCAGTTGAACAAGGAGGCCCCACGACGCATGGCGGTTCTTGATCCTATTAAGGTGGTCATTACTGACTTACCCGTAGACCATGAACAACTATTTAACTTGGCCAATCATCCACAAGATGAGAGCGCGGGTAAACGAGAAGTCCCATTCACTCGTGAAGTCTATATAGACCGTGACGATTTCGCCGAAGTCCCACCGCCTAAGTATCAACGCTTAGTACCGGGTGGCGAAGTGCGTCTGCGTAGCTCTTACGTCATTAAATGCGAAGAAGTCATTAAAGATGCCGATGGCAATGTGACTGAACTTCGCTGTACTCACGATGCCGCCACCTTAGGCAACAAACCTGAGGGACGAAAAGTCAAAGGCGTTATCCATTGGGTGTCCGCTACTCACGGTGTCGCTGCACAAGTTCGACTCTATACGCCGTTGTTCAACATGGTTGATCCTGCAAAGGCTGAGTCCCTTGCGCAATCCATTGACACGGAGTCCGAGACCGTTCTAACCCATTGCGTTGTTGAGCCAGCCTTAAAAGATTCAACGGCAGAGCAACACTTTCAATTTGAAAGGATCGGTTATTTCGTGGCAGACCGGCACGACCATACTGCCGAGCACCCTGTGTTTAATCGCGTAGTAACACTTCGCGATACTTGGGCTAAGTAATCCACTCATAAATGCGTATCCACGGCTCAAGGATGAGCCGACTTTCCCTATATAAACAGGGTTTTATTCGTTTTTTAATACGTGTAGTTAAAAACGACACCTCACCTTCGAAAGCTAGAAACCGTTGTCATAGCCTAAAAATATTTCGCTTAAAAAGGGCAGATAGGTTTGACGGACGGCAATCTAACGACTATTAAATTTAGTGTCACGTTTGTCGAAGTGGTGACGCTCAAGTGCAAATATTAAAAAATGCACCAGAGCAAAGTCCACCACGAAAGTTCGACGGCCCCTAACTAGATCTGATGGTGAGAGAACACATGCCCAACCCCAGCCCAAAGGTTTTTAAGAAAAGTCTGCTAGCAGTAGCCGTCCTGTCCTTAGCAGGCTGTGCATCAGCACCGAAAATGGAAGAAATTGATCTCAGCCCGATCGGTGAAGGTATCCTCACCGCTGGCCAAGCAACAGCTCAGGTAGGCCAACATGCATGGGACGTCAGCATGTACCTCTTAGGGTTCTCAGACGGCGCATCTGAGAAGACAGATGCAGATCTGATCTCCGATAGCGATTTCTCTGATGCTGACTTCCTAATGGACGAGATCGATCAGGCAATGCTTGAGGAAGACGCTCTGTTACCGACTGATACGCTCAGCCGTGTTGAGATCCCTAATGCCACTGCAAACTTCGATGATGTCATCGCAACACCAAGCGAAGAAGATCTCGCTATTTTTGATGCGATTGATGACGAGACACTTCTTATTCAGCCAAGCCCAATAGATGAATTTATGGGTACTGCTCAAGCAGAACTTCAACCGTTAGAGCTGGCGACCGACACGACTCAGGTCGCAGCAGTGGAAGTTGCTCCGGAAGCCGCTCCAGTAGAGTACTTACACACCGTTGCTCCAAGCGAGACGTTGTGGGACATCGCTAAAGCGACAACAGGCGATGCAACAAACTGGCATGTGTTGGCTGACGTAAACAACCTGAACCAAAATGCAGGTGTACGCCCGGGCCAGAAGCTCATTATTCCTACAGACATGCTCAAAGCTGAACTGGCCCCCATGCCAGCAGCTGAGTTGATTGAAAGCGTTGAAGTGGCTGCCACGCCAATCAAAATAGACACGCAAAACATCAGTGCGGCCATGCAAGAGACTGTAGCGGCTCCAACTGTCGTGGCTTCAGCTGAGACAACAACGCCTGCGGCCGCACCTCGACTGGCCCTGCCTACTGACGAAATCACAGGCAAAGCGGTAAAGCTGAACCCTAAAGAGACGTTATGGGATTTTGCTAAGCGCACCACAGGTGATGCGACTAACTGGAAAGTGATTGCTGGACATAACAACTTCAGCGAGAAGCAAGCAGTTCAGGTTCGCGCGGGTCAGACAATCATGGTCCCTGAAGATATCGTCAAGACAGACCTGACGGTTGCCACTAACGCTGTCGATAAAGTCATTGCCACGCCAACAGCCAATGCAACGGTTATCGCTTCATCTACTGATAAGGCAGCGGTACAGGCCAGCGGTGAACTGATTTCAGAAGCTGCTTCTTTAAACAACGCACCATTGTTTGCTGACGAGACTCAGCCGATAACAATTGTTGAAGCAAACTTCAGCGATCCATCAAAGCAACCTATTAAGATTGCTGCAGAGGTGCAAAACAACGATGTGCAGCAGCCAGATTTAAACAACATCATGGTCAGCGGTACTTACTACCCGAAAGCCATTTATAACGATGCTGATTTTTCATCAAGCCTGTTAATGCGCGTATCACCCGGTACTTCTTTGAAAGTATCTCAAGCGATAGGCAATTGGTTTGAAGTAGAGACAGAGAAAGGCACTGGCTACGTTCATAAGCGCGACATCAAATAAGTCTCTGATAATCCTCTGGAAAACGCGCCATAGACAACACGTCGACATGACATAGCGTTTTCATCGTTTTATTGAGTATCAAAGCCCGACCTGGCAACAGGTTGGGCTTTTTTTTGGGCAATCATCTGAGTGCAGCGCTGCTAAGGTCAGTTTGCGCTCTGTCACAAAAGGGGGCCGTTTTCTATCACGGCGGGAAGTTTTGAGAGTTCACAGAGGTTTGCTAGACGCAGAGTCTGCGCTGGCTCACAATCGGCGCGCGGGTTTATAGAGACAATTCGCCCCCTAGTTAATGGCAACACAACGTTGGTTTTGCCATGGTGCCGAGAAAAGAAGAAACAATGAACAATACATACTCGATAGTCAGGTTAGGTTTTGCTATCTCGCTACTGGGCTTGCTGCAGGCTTGTGCAACATCCCAAGGCAAACCCGACATGGATGGCTCTCAACAAGCCAGCGTTTTAACCCTAAACAAACCAGCTGATATTCAGCACACAGTTGGAGCACAAGAGCGACTGATTGATATATCGCTCAAGTACACCGGCTCAAAAGCCCATTGGCAGGCAATCGCTGATCACAACGGCATCACTGATCCGCGTCTTTTGCGCATTGGATCAACGCTGACTATCCCCGCGTCGCTGCTTCAACACAATACATCGGCGCTGAAGCCAAGCACCGCTCAGCAGTCGACATTCCAGCTTCCCACCTCGGCAGATACATCGATAGCCCCTACTAGCTCCCCTCTCGCTATCAAAAGAGCGCTGAGTAGACCCGCATCGAAACGCCCGCCCGAGCGCCAAGCTGAGGACGCGGTCTTCATACAAAAAGTATCGACCAATCGCTCCTTCGATTTAAATCCCATTGATGAAACCACGGTGGCCTCACGCACACACAGTGCATTACCGGATGCCAAAGTTAAGGTCGTGGGCACGTACTACCCAAAAGGCATCTATCGACAGCCCGCTAATTATTCAGATTTAATCCTGCGCGCATTACCGGGTACCCTTTTTCAACTTGAAGATTTGACTAATGGTTGGTACAAGATCGTTACAAGCCAAGGCGTAGGTTACTTACGCAAAGACGATGGCGCCATAATCATGAACGATGTAAAACAGTAAGTCCTTGCACTTATCGCAACGTTGCAATGCATAGTTTCGGTCTATTATCTAGGGCATGAGAAATCGATTCCTCACGCTTGTGAGACATGCAAAATCGAGTTGGAAGATGGAAGGCCAACTCGATTACGACCGGCCGCTCAATGAGCGAGGCAATAGCGATGCAGCCCTTATGGCTAATCGCATGCTTGAGCGCCAATGCATTCCCGATCTCATATTGTGCAGCTCGGCCAAGCGCGCGCTCGAAACCTCAGCCTACTTCATGAAAGCCTTCGGTTTCGATGAGCAAAAACTGCAGGTGGAGAAAAGTCTCTATCTGAGCTCGCCAGAAACACTATTAGAACAATTGGCTATTGCCGAAGAGGGCCATAAGCACGTCATGATTGTTGCGCACAACCCCGGACTTGAGCAGCTGAGCTACAGCTTGTGCTCTGGGTGCCTGCCCTCGATGCCAACGCTTGGCATCCGGCATTTTGCGTGTAAGTCGCTAAGTGCATTACCACTAAGCCGACGCACGTCGCCTAACTCAGATCCCTCTGAAGCATCGGTTGAGTTGTTATTTGAAGATTTCCCAAAAAACACGCCGTAAGCACTCGTTCGGAAGCGCTTGGCAGCAAATGACTAGCTCGGATCGACTTTAGTCAGGTTAATTGAAGGCACATCGCCTTTTCGGTAGTAGTTGGGGTGATTCAACATGCTGTCAAAGGCTTTGTTACGCTCCTCAGCAGACTCAAACCAACGCTCGCCAGCCCAGTCATCACCCAACAAGTGTGGGGCGGACATGGGATCGTTTTCTGGCATTTTTACAACAATGCCGTAGGGCTTGAGTGCAGACATGAACTTGTTACCAACCTATCGGGCCCTATATTATCGCTTGTTATCGGTAGTCACATGCATATCTTTGCAATTTAAGCGCGATATTTATAATGCACCGAACGAATTTTAACGCTGTCTAAAAAGGATACAACTCTAATGCGCAACCCCATAAAAATCTTAGGTGTACTCACCACCGTATTGCTACTCGCGTCCTGCACGCAAGAGTCACAAAACAATATTGGCCGATCAATTCAAAACTGGACGGGCACCGACGGCATCATTGAGATATACGCTGGCGAGAAATTGGTTAAGCGATTTATCGAAGTCGACAAGCTGACAACCGCTGCTGGAACCAATAATGGCGCTGACAGACCGTACCGTTTTGGTTATGGCGTCCTGGATGCCAATTTAAACGGTGTTGCAGACAGTGGTGAGAAAAAAGTCTATTTCGAATTCAGTGATTACTCCACGTCATATATCTTTTACGAAAATCCTAAGTAATCCCAAGATTATGCGCAATAAAAGTCGGAACTAAATGTTTTAATTCAATAATTTATTTGACTTATCTATTGCAGCAACTAAAGTCTTTGCACGTACCCCAATCGATAGTTGGAGTTACGTTCTCACCCCCAAATCGGGCCCGCTTGTCGGGCCCATTTTTTTGTGAAACTCAATACGAGTTATACTCCCACCGCAAACGAGGTGAACGATATGCGGATGGATTATTTCAGCGATTTAGTGGAAAACGCCATAGCTGGCGCACAAGCTGAAATCACAGGTGATGGCAGCAAATTTGAAGCTCGCGTGGTTAGCGACGAGTTCGAAGGGTTATCAACCCTAAAACGACACAAAATGGTTTATGCAGTGCTCGACGAGCACATTAAGTCAGGTGCAATACACGCACTGACTATTAAAGCGATGACTAACAGCGAATCTAAAGACGCTTAAATACTAGGCGTCACGCACAGAGACGCCTAGCTTTTGACGCAGTTTTACGACGCTGCTGCATACAAACAAAATTACTGTTATGCCATTTTCATCGAAAATGGCGCGCTTCTCGCTACATCTGCCTTAGACGCAGATGAGTCAGCCGACGAGTCTGTTTACAAACAGATAGTTTAAGCGTGGACAGCGGTGATCGTATGAGCAAGCCAACGACAAAAGCAACGGATTCAGACAAGCGAATGCAGGCGTGGGTTAATTCCGTAGCTGCAGGCTCTAAGCAAACTATGGATGCCGCCGAGTCTCGGGTCAAAACAGTGCTGAGCTGTCGCACCATAGACAACCGGACCGCACTGTTCGTCCCGTCCGATATGGCGGAACTGCAGCCTCGCTCTCTAAACTACCTGCAGTCTTTTGCGCAGTCCAATAACATGAGACTGATTGAGGATCGTCGCAAGCTACAGATGCAGCCACTACTTGAAAAGCGGGTTGCACACAATCCTAAGCTGGTTTTAGGCATGAGCATGCTACTCAAGCAAGCTGGCATGCCAGGCGCTGCACGCTCGCTATCAGAGCCACATCGTCTAAACCCTGAAAGCCCCTACTTCAGTATATCGACACTGGTTGATATGGCGGCCTTCTCCATGCCGCGTGCTAAGCGTGTGAAGCTGGACCCTAACCGTATTACGGCCAAAGCGCTAAACGGCGATCAGCAGAGCATCACAGCCTATGCGTGCAACATAAAAACTGAAAACACGACGACGGTGCTGAGCCACTTTGAGTCTGACAAGCTGCGGGCTATTGGATACTCAGCTGGCAATCAGTACGTTTTCCATCTAGTTTTGGCGGGCGGCTCTGTTCAGGATCCACAACTGTGGTCCGATATGGAAACCCTGCAACTCACTGATTTTAGATTTCAACTATTCACAGGGTCCAAGCCTTCTGAGGATTACGGCCTGTTTTATTCCACACTCTATTTGGATCTGACTCAGGCACCGTATCCATGGTGGCTCGAACAGACTCAGACAAAGAGATCAGTGGCCCAGAACGATGCCGTTCACCGCGGTAGCGAAGTGGCCTAGCACGGCAACCTATCTCCGTCGCAGCGACTCAACACTCCAAGCCTCTATTGGAGTCAAAAGGCCTGATATTGCGCTAAATCAGCGTCTACTCAGGCCATATAATCACGACTGATCTTAAGCTAAGCTGGCGGCGATCAGGTACTCTTGGCGCACGCTGAGCGCCATAGTTATTAGGCAGCTCACCTACGTTCACTCGACCCAAGAGACTCATGGCGTTAGCTTGTTGCCACGACAGACTCTTGCTCGCATTTATTTGAGTCCTAATTACGCCCCCATGTCTTTAATCAGAGTTCAACAAGTCTCCATAGCGTTCGGCCCAACGACTATTTTAGACAAAGTGTCGCTTACCATTGAGGCTGGCGCACGCATGGCCCTGGTGGGTCGCAATGGCGAGGGTAAATCGACCCTATTAAAAATTATTGCGGGACAGCTGACGCCCGACGCAGGCGATGTCGTGACTCGTTCGGGTGTTAAAGCCGCTTACCTGCCGCAAGCCGTACCCACAGATTTCGAAGGCTCCATTTTTGAAGTTGTGGCCTCTGGACTTGACACCATAGGTACCGTACTCGGCCAGTTCCACATCCAATCGCAACGACTTGCTGAAGGGCACGAAACAACTGAGTCAGGCAGACCGCTCATTGATTCATTGGCAGACTTGCAAGACAAAATTGATTCCAACGACGGCTGGTCGCTCATACAGGTGGTAGAACAGACTCTATCCAAAATGCAGCTTGACCCAGACACAGACGTGCAAAGCCTGTCAGGCGGCATGAAGCGCAGAGTTGTATTAGCCCGTGCTCTTGTGACAAAACCTGATGTGCTATTGCTCGATGAGCCAACCAACCATTTGGATATAGGCGCAGTTGCTTGGCTAGAGAAGCATTTGACCACACTCAAATGCGCCCTCATATTCGTAACCCACGATAGAAAGTTCCTAGATTCAGTCGCTAACCATATTTGCGAAATTGATCGTGGCAACCTAACGGAATGGCCGAGCGGTTTTGCGGCCTACCGAATAAACAAAGCACAAGCTCTGGAAGTAGAAGCTCAGCAAAATGCGCTGTTTGATAAAAAGCTTGCACAAGAAGAGGTCTGGATTCGTCAAGGTATCAAAGCTCGCCGAACCAGAAACGAAGGTCGCGTACGCGCGCTAAAGAAACTGCGTGATCAACATGCCGCGCGCCGTAAGGTTGTTGGCAAAGCTAACATGTCGGTCAATCAGGCTGAGAACTCTGGCAAGATTGTTTTTGAAACTGACGAGCTTAGTTTCTCGCATGGCGACAAAAACATCATTGCACCACTGTCCACCGTCATTATGCGCGATGACAGCATTGGTATCATCGGGCCTAACGGTTGTGGTAAGTCAACACTCGTTAAGTTGCTCGTAGGTGAGCTCACCCCCACATCAGGCTCTGTTTATTCAGGCACTCAGTTAGAGGTTGCCTACTACGACCAATTACGGGCCGCACTAGATCCTAAGCTTTCAGCCGCAGACAACGTCAGTGGTGGACGCGATACCGTTGAAGTGAACGGCGTAGCCCGCCATATTATGAGCTACATGCAAGACTTCCTATTTGAACCTTCACGTGCGCGTGCGCCTATAACGGCATTATCTGGCGGTGAGATGGGCAGACTGATGCTCGCCAAGCTCTTCCTGAAACCGTCTAACCTGATTGTGCTGGATGAGCCGAGCAACGATCTGGATATAGAAACGCTGGAGCTTTTAGAGTCGTTAATTGGTGACTACAAAGGTACGGTCATACTCATTAGTCACGATAGACAATTGTTAGAAAACGTCGTTACTAGAAGTTTCGTCTATCAAGGTAACGGGCGCTTTATCGATGTTGCCGGCAGCTATGATGATTTTGAGCGCGAACGTGCCAACTCGAAAACACTCAAGCCTGTATTCGAAACATCCACGCAACTACAACCTGCTGGTGGCTCTCAAACGGCGGCTAGCAAAGACTCAGCAGCAGCCAGCAAAGATCAAACTACCGCGGCACCTAAGAAACTAACGTATGCAGAAACGCTAGAGTTAGAAAAACTACCAGCCGACATAAACAACCTGGAAGGCAAAATTGCCGCGGTTCATGAAGAAATGAATGGTGCTAATTTTTACGCTGATAAGGTTGCTGCTGATAAAAAGATACAAGAATCTGCAGATTTGCAGAAAGAACTTGATACGCTTTTCGAACGTTGGGAAGCTCTCGAAGCGCGACAGTAAAATATGGCGACCACACCAACACGTAAAGGTGCGAGCAAAACCGCAGACATACCTGCTGATGTGTTGGTCGCTTTAAACAAAGGCACGATGCAAAGCGCCACCCTCGTAGAAGGGTTGGCGATTGATTTCGCCTCTCTGCTAAGCCATGCCTATCCAGCGCTCGAGGGACAAGCTCATGAGCTGATAGATAAAAAGCAAGGCATCACGAAGAGAATGGTTACCGTTGGCCAACTACTCTTCGATGCCAATGGCCTTTCATCGTTAGACGAATTACAACAACACGAGTCGGACACCGTACGAGGCTGGGGAGCCTACGTCATCGGCGCGGCACCAACGCTTACGCTTAAAAAGCGGCTCAGCTTAATTAGCCAATTCGCCGACGACTCCCACTTTGGAGTTCGCGAGTGGGCATGGCTAGCATTGCGTCCCTATCTCGTCGAGAACCCAACAGATGCCATTGCACTGCTAACACCATGGGTTAAGAAGCGATCACCCTACCTACGCAGGTTCGCCGTTGAGGCCATTCGCCCCAGAGGTGTGTGGTGCTCACACATTGCACTGCTTAAGACATCTCCAGAGTTGGCGATGCCGTTGCTTGAGCCATTGAAGAATGACCCTGAGCGCTATGTACAAGACTCAGTAGCCAACTGGCTAAACGATGCGTCTAAAACTCAACCACAATGGGTCATCGACACCTGCCAACGCTTTACTCTTAAAAGTGATACGGCTGCAACTGCGTATATTACTAAGCGAGCGCAACGAAGCTTATAACCCTCAAGCAGCCGGCATTAAAACGTACAAATAGCGAAGCTTGCAACTCTCTACCAGCCAGAATTCAAACGGGCTGATGATGAATAACCATTTGAGGGAATGGAATATTCCAACCTTGCTCGTTAGCCACTGCAACACATGTTTGTTGTACAAGTCTCTCTATCGCAAAATAGTCGGACGCTTTTTCACTATCCATTGTCACAAAAATTAAGTAGTCGATAGAGGAAGCACCTGCTGATTGCAGCTCCACTAGAAGGCCTTCGACATACTTTTTGTAACCAGCATCATTCAACGCATTGGTAATGCCTTGCTCAAGGGTGAGTGGAATATCAGTCAGGCTGATAGCTTGCAAAGAATAGTCAAAACCAAACGTTACAGAGACGCCGTAACTTTTGCCAATGGACAAATTAATGATACTCATGGAATACCACTCAGACGTCCGTATCCATTTAATCATGCCGCCTTTCACACGCAACTCAATCAATTCAGGCGTCTGACTTAGCACCAGGCCAAATGTGGAATCTGGTAGGAGCACATAATCTCCTTTACGCGTTGGAAACCAATTTTTGTCTTTTACAGGACGAGACGTTAAGCATTCAATCGCTTCCAGGGGCAGCCGCACAATGCCCTCCAATGCAGGGTTCCACAGTACGGTTTGCAAGTTGATACTCGTTACTTGCCAAGGTAAGTCGTTGTACATGACACGCTCGCCTTCTCTGACAGCCCCTAAATCTAGTAGTAGCTTTGCTTCCCTGACATACGATGGAATATATTTACGAATACCCAGCGCCATTACCGCCAAACTTAATAAGGCTAAGGCTAACAGCAGTAAGTCTTCTCGCAGATACAGCACTGTAAGCACCGCAATGATGCTTACAATAATATTGACGATATAGAAACTGTAGGACAGTAACCGAAACCACAGACTCCCTCGGCGTTGATCTTTGGTAATTATATGAGTACTGAACACCCACCAGATAGAGCGCATGACCAACCATGCAACCACCGCAGCAAAAACAGCTAACACTAAGGTTAGCCCTCTTCCCAGCATGAACTCTTTAATTGAAGGCAACACACCGTTGTAGCCAGATTCCTCAGCACTCTCGAGTCGGTCCAGTTGCGCTTCAATACCAACCAGACGTTGTTCGATAGATTCCTTTTGATTGACCCAACGATTTAACAGCGTACTAATCTGAACTTGGGTGTCAGGCTCGTAATCGATGGTTGGTAACTCAGACAACTTTTGAATAGCCGAGTTAGCTGCCTGAAGTCTTCGCTTATTTAATTCGATTGTTGCCCGAAGATTGGTCATCTGACGGGGTTTTTCTGTCAGTGACTGGAGACTGTCTAGCACCGGCTCTAGAACCAGCATGAGTTCTGTTTGCCAATCGAACGGCACATTTTCCTCAGCCTTGAACAGCGAGTCGTCTATGTCGCCTACGGTTAGTATTTCAAACGTATTGCCAAGCGATCGGATATCAGAATTCAACTCCTCAAGATCGCGTCTGTCCTCAGCCGATGGATCTGTACTCGTGGAAATTGCCTGCTGTAGTTTCTCGCGCGCAATGCGTTTTTTATCAAGCGCATCAACTAGTTTGTCTAAACGAATGACATCCTCTGCCGCCTCGTCAACTGATTGACCTGTGGCTTGCTCTTGAGCAAATGAAGGTGCACTGAAACTGCCCACTACCAGCAGAGCAAGCACTATGAATGCAGAGTTTAGAGACAGCCTTTTCGACATAAGTAATAGTTGTCCGATCACAAATAATTATAAACAAGCAGTCGATCTATGAAAGATGTGTCCACAGCAGATCGATAGTGTAGACACTAATTAATTTATACACGATTCAGCTCGCCGTCTTACCAAATGGCAGCACCTCTCAACGAAGTAATGCTGAAAACAGAACGATTGCCGATCTGCAGAGAAATTCCTCATACGCTATTTGCCAGACCGTTATCAAAATCGACAATAAGCGCCTACGACAGCATCATTGTCGATGTATATTTCGTGGTTCGCACCTGGATTAAATGAAGAAGTCATTGCTCAGCCGCAATTAACTGTAGTAGCTGAGTGTTCGCTACTTGTTAAAACCTAATCAGCGTATGGATAAGCATGACCACTGAAAGCGCACAGAACTCTCCCTCAACATTAACGAAGGACAGCTCCAACAAAGCCGATGACAACCTCATTGAGTGGATTAAAGCTAGCGCATCTGGTGATGAAGGTGCATTCAAAAAACTCTACGATGCCACCTCACCGCAGCTATTCGCGATGCTCAGACGCTTGCTCATATCAGACGAGCTGGCCGAAGAAGCTCTTCAGGAATCTTTCGTCAAGATTTGGAATAACGCATCTGAATACCAGCCTCAGAACGGCAAAGCGCGCACTTGGCTTACCAGCATTACTCGAAACCATGGCATTGACACGTTGCGCAAACGCAACATAAGAGAACGCAACGATCTCCAGATGGACCCCCAAGACGTGGGAGAGCATCCAGGCAACCCCATGCCCTTTGCGCTTGGTCACGAGAATTCAGAGCGATTGCTACTCTGCCTTGACCAGCTTTCTGAGTCTGCCCGCAGCTGCGTTGTACGTTCCTATTGCGAAGGATTTTCTCACGAAGAACTAAGCGACCAATTACAACGCCCTATAGGCACGATAAAAAGCTGGATACGTCGGAGCCTACTCACTCTAAAGGAGTGTCTCAATGGATACGCCTGATGAGCAATGGTGGGATGCCCAAGCTGGAGAATATGTTTTAGGAACACTGCGCGGCGCAGAGCGAGATGTGTTCGAGAAAATACTCAAGGTGGACCAGGAAGCTTTCAATCGAGTTTTGTTCTGGCAACAAGCTTTAAGCCCTATGAGTGAAAATATTGATGAGATAGAACCTCCTCATTATGTTTTCCCAAAAATAACGGCCCAAATTCAAGCTCAGCAAGCTCAAGCCAAGGCGTCCGTAAAAGCGGCACTAGATGACACAACAAACAACAGTGCCACTGGCGGCTCTACTACCCCTTTAACAAACACCGTGGTCAAAACAAGCCCACGCCGTCGTCGATCATCCCGTTCAAACCGACTCTGGAAAGGTTTAACCACACTGGCGACAGCTGCAACCATTGCTATGGCAGCTCTATTAGTTAATACACTGAATCAACCAACAAGTTCGGCGACAACCACTGCTGATTCGATTTCCATTGTTCTCAATGAGCAAAAGGAATCCCTATGGGTGCTCAGTGCCAATTCAGACACGCGTGAGTTGCATATAACAGCTCTCAATCCACCCACTCTTGAGGCCCACCAAAGCCACCAACTCTGGATGGTAAAGCCTGATGACGCAGGTGTCACCTCAGTAGGTTTGTTGCCCACAACCGCAGGCACAACAACCACACTAACATTACCAATGAGCACGAATGAGGCTAAGCTTTTTGCTGTCAGCCTTGAGGTCTTAACAGGATCCGCGCTCGCAGTTCCAACAGGACCAGTGCTTTACACAGGCTCAATTATTCCTGTGCAAAATCCGTAACGATAACAAGGCAATTAAACATCCCACATTGGCTTGCAGGCTAGGACAACTATTGAATGCGCTTGGCCCTTATTACTTAACGCCCCTATGTATAAGGGCGCAATAACAAAGATCGTCCCGACATAGACTCAGGGCAATCAAGCCCCATCAGCTCGAGAATAGTGGGTGCAATAGCGGGAAGCCCATTGCCATTACCCAGCTCCCACGTTGTTGAATCATGAATGGTACAAGCCACCGGGAAAGTGGTGTGCTGTGTATGCGGGCTACCCGTGACAGGATCTACCAGCATGTCGGCATTACCATGATCAGCGGTTAGCACTATGGAGTAACCATTATCCACAGCTGCCTGCCACATAAGACCCACCATTTCATCGACAGTTTCTACCGACTTTATGACAGCTTCTGGAATGCCGGTATGACCGACCATGTCACCGTTGGCAAGGTTTACAACAATCAAACCTGCAGAGGCTTCTTGTAGCGCAGCTACAATGCCTGCAGTTACCTCAGGGGCACTCATCTCAGGCTGAAGATCATAGGTCGCTACTTTGGGGGAGTTGACCAGTAAACGCTCTTCACCTGGCAACGGTTCATCGCGCCCACCGTTAAAGAAGAACGTCACATGCGGGTATTTTTCTGTCTCCGCCGAGCGCACCTGTTTTATACCTGCGTCTGATACGACTTGGCCTAGTGTCTTACCTGGCTCATCACGTGTGAACGCACAAGCAAACGGATAACTTGATTCATAGCGCGTCATAGTCGTTAAACACACAGGCTTATAAGCGCCACGGTCGAACCCATCAAACGATTCAAAACCTAAGGCTTCACTCAATTCTCGTGGGCGATCATTACGGAAATTATAAAAGAACACTTCCGACTCGCTAGTCAAAGATTCATGCGACTCGAGTACAGTTGGAACAATGAACTCATCATTTTCATTATGCTCGTAGGCGTAATCAATAGCCTGCTCAGCACTAACCCCAGCACGACCTTGCGCTAAAACAATAGCCTTCCACGCCAACTCGACTCTCTCCCATCGGGTGTCACGATCCATAGCGTAGTAGCGACCCGACACAGTGGCTATAGAGCCTTGAGCATCGTCTAAGACAGGGACCACTTGAGCTAGAAATTGCTTGGCACTTTGTGGCGCTGTGTCGCGTCCATCGGCTATAAAATGAACAACCGGCTTAACAGAGCTTTGCTTGCATAGCTTTATAAGCTCAATGAGATGTCCCGTGTGGCTGTGCACCCCGCCATCAGACACCAAACCAACCAAGTGCAATGGCTCTTGTTTATTGTGAGCGCGGCTTATAGCCCCTGCAATAGCTTCGTTAGTGGCAAAGCTACCATCATCGATGGCATCACCAATTTTCACCAAGTCTTGACGAAGTAGCGTGCCCGCACCAATCGATAAATGCCCTACTTCCGAATTACCCATTTGCCCTTCAGGCAACCCAACAGCTCGACCCGATGCTTCTAGCAAGCACATGGGGTTATTGGAATAGATTTGATCTAAGTTGGGCGTCTCAGCCAATGCCACGGCATTGTTGAGCTTGGAAGGGTTAACGCCTATGCCATCCATAATGATCAACAACACTGGGCGGCGTGGAGGCATTACGGAATTGCTCATAAGCTTAACTAGTCTGGGTCTTTGTCCGAGGGTTTAGTCTCATTAGGCAGATCATCATCGTGATCCGTCATGCTGTTTTTGTAGCTTCCATCTGCACGCGGCTTTTGCACAAGCTTAGGATCAAACACGTCGCTTACTTTCGCACTGGTGGTGTTATCTGGCGCTTTCGTTTCAGCAGTTTTCGTAGGCGCTTTCTCAGCCGCTTCACTCTTCGCAGGTTTCGTTGCCGCAGTAGGCGTCTTTACTGACGTTGTCGTAGCATCTGCCTGTTCTTCAGTATCCGTATCATCGTTGTCGAATCGCGACTCACGAGCAACGCCTGCTTCCACCATGCGTTTTTTGTAGATACGAGAAAAAACAATACCCACTTCGTACAACAGCCACATGGGTATGGCCAGCAGTGTTTGCGAGATCATATCGGGTGGCGTTAAAAACATACCGATGATAAAAGCTGCCACGAACACATAAGGGCGGATTTTAACTAATTGTTCAGGGGTGGTTATACCCACCGCTACCACGAGCACTGTCGCTACTGGCACTTCAAACGCGATACCAAAAGCAAAAAACAGCGTGATGACAAAATCTAGATAACGCCCTATGTCGGTACTCACCGTAACGCCTTCGGGTGCAACACTTGTAAAGAAACCAAATACCAACGGGAACACAACGAAGTAGGCAAAGGAGACGCCTAGATAAAACAAGCCTGTGCTGGATACCAACATAGGTACCACCAGTTTCTTCTCGTGCGTATAAAGACCAGGCGCTATAAAAGACCAAATTTGATACAACAAATAAGGCACAGCCAAGAACACACACAGCATCAGTGTGAGCTTGAATGGGATAAAGAATGGCGCAGCCACATCAATGGCTATCATTTGGCTGTTAGGTAGGTGTTTTAACAGAGGCGCCGCTAACGCCGTATAAATTTCTTGGGAAAACCAGAACAGGCAAAGGAACAGCAACCCGACGGCCAGAACCATTTTCAACAGACGATCCCTTAGCTCAACTAAATGAGATAGGAAACCTTGTTCTTGTTGGACTGCTGAGTCTGGGGATGCCATGAATTTAGTTGCGCAATAAGAGCGGGCTGCTTAGCTGCCTGTTCGACCAATGTCAGAAGGATCTGCAGAGTCATCAACCGAAACGGTTTTACCGTCTAGCGTTTCGAACTGCGTTTGGCTTGTAGTGTCATCGTCAGATGTGTCTGATGCTTGCGCACCCTCTGATGATGCAGCGGTGGCAGCAGCAACCGTACTTGCAGCAACCGTAGCCTTGTCGGCAGGCGTTGTCGTAGCGTCAGATTCACTGACCTTGGTTTCCATGTCGTTGAGTGCTGATTTAGCTCCCTGGACTGCCTCATTGGTTGAGGTTTCAAAATCGTTCTTGGCCGTCGTGACCATTTTGCGCAGTTCATCTATTTGCACGCGTTGATCGCCCAGTAGCTTTTTCAAGTCACCGGCATCTAGCTCGGATGCTAAGTCTGTTTTGACACCTCGAACAAAACGCTGCAATTTGGCAATCCATTGCCCAGCGGTTTTAGCAACCGCAGGCAGGCGCTCGGGACCAATGACGACTAGCGCCACGATCCCGATAAGCATAAGTTCGGTAAAACCAATATCAAACACGGCTTATAAACTTCCGCAATTCAAGTGAGTCAGTTCGATCATTTGACCGACGTTAGACAGATTTTTTTTCTTCTGATTCGCGCATAACCGCTTCGGCTTGCTCGGTACCATCTTCAAGTTCAGCAGGTTTTTCTTCTTCCTTAACCGCTTGCTTGAAGCCTTTAACAGCTGAGCCCAAATCACCACCTAGGTTCTTTAGTCGCTTCGCTCCAAAGATCAGTACAACAATAACCAGAATGATTAACAGCTGCGGAACACTTGGCATACCCATAATATTTCTCTCTTAGTCTTCTTTCTGTCTCGAAGCTTTCTCGGCATGGCCAGAGACACCTTCGCGACGTTGCAATTCGTTCAATATATCCGATGGCCCCAATCCTTTGGCGCTCAACATAACCAGCATGTGAAACCATACATCGGCAGCCTCGGACACCAGATGACTGTTATCGTCACCTTTGGCCGCCAATATAAATTCGACAGCCTCCTCACCCACTTTTTTCAATATGGCGTCATCACCACGCGTAAACAAGCTTGCTGTGTAAGATTCAGACGCATCACTGTGCCGACGAGCATCGATCTCAGCACTCAAACGCGTCAAAATGTCACTCATATACTAGCCTCTTTGCCGCCTAAACTTCACGGACAAGTAGCCCGAACCGCCCCAGCGTGTGATCCAACCGTATTAATGACCTGATAGTGAGACCTGTCTTTTATCGACTGTGTCTCGTTACCGGCCGACAAGAGTACCTGAACAACATTGGCACTGCCATGCGATTCAGGAACTTAAGTGTACTCAATTCTAACGCTGATAAATTTGATCTGGCGACTTGATAACCGGCTCTGCGTCCAACCATTGGCCATCATCAGTCAGTTTTTTGTAAAAACAGTGCGCTCGACCGGTATGACACGCGATGCCACCCACTTGTTCCACGCTTAGCAGGATGACGTCGCCGTCACAATCGAGCCGAACGTCCTTTACATGCTGGACGTGCCCAGATTCTTCGCCTTTTCGCCACAAACGTTGACGGGATCGCGAAAAATACGTGGCTTTCTTGGTTGCGACCGTCTCTTCAAAAGCCTCGGCATTCATCCAAGCAACCATCAATATTTGGCCACTTTCGGCGTCTTGGGCAATTGCTGGCAATAAACCCGCCTCATTAAAAACTAAAGAACTAATCATTATTTTTCAACAAGTTAACTAAGTTATAAACGCTTACAGCCTGACTTCAATGGACTGCGCGGCCATGTGCTCTTTGGCTTGTGCAATGGTGTACTCGCCAAAATGGAAAATACTAGCGGCCAAGACCGCATCGGCCCCACCTTTGAGCACACCGTCGCTTAGGTGCTGAAGGTTACCGACGCCACCTGATGCTATGACGGGTATTTCAACCGCATCGGTAATAGCTTTGGTTAGCCCAAGATCGAAGCCGATTTTTGTGCCGTCTCTGTCCATGCTGGTAAGCAACAGCTCACCCGCACCGAATTCAGCCATTTTCACAGCCCATTCAACCGCGTCGATGCCCGTAGCCTTACGCCCACCATGGGTAAATATTTCCCATTTAGGCGCCTCACCTGGCCCTGCAACCGATTTGGCGTCAACCGCCACCACGATACATTGCGAGCCGACTTTATCGGTGGCCTCTCTGACTAGCTCGGGTCGATTAACCGCTGCCGTGTTGATACCGACTTTATCCGCACCTGCGTTTAACAAGCGACGCACATCGCTCACCTCGCGAATACCACCGCCCACAGTGAGCGGTATAAACACTTGCGAAGCCACTTCTTCGACCACATGCAAAATGGTGTCACGATTATCGGAGCTAGCAGTGATATCGAGAAAGGTGATTTCATCAGCGCCTGCGATATCGTATCCACGCGCCACACTGACAGGGTCACCGGCGTCACGAATCTCTAAAAACTTAACGCCTTTTACAACACGCCCGCCATCAACATCTAGACAGGGAATGATTCGCTTGGCCAAACCCATGGTTATAGGCTCCTGGCAGCTTTCGCGTATGAATCAGCCATGACCTGTGCATCAGCCAAATTAAGACTGCCTTCATACAGTGCACGGCCGACGATAGCTCCCGATATACCTCGGTGCATCTGTTTGCCTAACGACTCTATGTCGGCAAGATTACTGACACCGCCTGAGGCGATAATAGGAATGTTGACGGCATCCGCTAATGCTGCAGTGGCTTCCGTGTTGACGCCTTGCATCATGCCGTCGCGCGCAATATCGGTATACACAATAGCGCTAACACCCACATCTTCAAATCGTTGTGCCAGCGACACAGCGGTTACGGTTGACGCCTCTGCCCAGCCTTCCGTTGCAACAAAGCCATCGTTTGCATCAAGCCCGACGATGACATGGTCTGGAAAGTTTTTACACAACCCATCGACAAAATCAGGGGCTTTAACAGCCAATGTGCCAATGATCAGGTACCGCACACCTGCATCAATATAAGCCTGTGCTGTTTCCAGTGAACGTATACCGCCGCCAATCTGAACAGGGATATCGCCACTAATCTCACACACCCGACGAACAACTTCAGCGTTGCGAGGCTCACCCGCAAATGCACCATCCAGATCGACCAGATGGATACGGCGAGCACCTTGATCTAACCAGCGCTGAGCCACATCAACCGGGCTGTCATCGAATACTGTGTCGTCGTCCATTCGCCCTTGGCGCAGACGTACACACTTGCCATCTTTCAAATCAATTGCTGGAATAATCAGCATTGTGCGGACTCCATTAAAACCGACTGTAACAAGGGACAAACGATGATCCTAAGTGCTGACATCAGGACTCACCGTTCCATTGCGTGAAATTTTCTAACAACTGCAAACCACTCGCCGCACTTTTCTCTGGATGAAACTGACAAGCAAACAAGTTCCCGTGTGCAACCGAGGCCGCGATGCTCCGGCCATACTCAGTAGTGCCTGTAACCACACTCAGATCGTTAGGGATGCAGTAGTAGCTGTGTGCAAAGTAGAAACGCGTTTGATCGGCTATGCCTTTCCACAGGGGGTGCGGTTGGGTTTGCTTAACCTCGCTCCAGCCCATGTGCGGCACTTTCAAACGTGCACCTGACTCATCGGTTAGCGGGTTTTCAAAACGCTCCACATCGCCAGCAATAATATCGAGACAATCAACGCCGTTATTCTCGGAGCTACGACTCAGCAATACTTGCAGCCCCATACAAATGCCCAGAAAGGGTCGCGTATGAACGGTATCAATAACAGCTTGACCTAACCCACTTGCCACCAAGGCTTTCATACAGTCAGCCGCTGCACCTTGCCCGGGGCAGACGATGCGATCGGCTGATTGGATGATCGCTGCATCACTGCTGACAACCACCTCATCAGTGGGCGCGACCTTCTCAAGTGCTTTAGACACGGACTGCAAATTGCCCATGCCATAGTCAATAATGGCTATTCGTTGCATGCTTAACGTATGAGTTGTAGAGAAACTGTACGACTACCAAATTGCGTTTACGACGCGAAGTAGAGTCTACAAAATGCCCTTAGTGGACGGCATGGCATCGGCAGCACGATCATCGATCGTGCAGGCAATACGTAGCGCTCGGCCAAAGGCTTTGAACAGGGTTTCAATTTTATGATGGTCGTTAACACCTCGTAAAACGTCCATATGCAGGGTCGCTTTAGCGTGATTAGCAAAACCTTGGAAAAACTCCATGGTCAGATCGACATCGAAATTGCCCACCTTAGGACGGGTAAATTCAGCATTGAAATGCAGGCCTGGACGCCCTGAAAAATCAATAACAACGCGTGATAAAGACTCATCAAGAGGCACATAAGCATGGCCGTAGCGCTGAATGCCTTTTCGATCCCCTAGGGCGTCTGCAAACGCACTGCCTAGAGCGATACCAATATCTTCTACGGTGTGGTGATCATCAATATGGGTGTCGCCATCACAGTTGACCGTGATGTCGAATAATCCGTGCTTAGACACTTGATCGAGCATGTGCTCGAGAAATGGCACACCGGTTGAGTAAGTTCCCTGACCATGACCATCGATCACAAGATCAACTGCTATAGCTGTCTCTAGGGTCTTTCGCGATACATGGGCTTTGCGAATGGACACTCACCAACCTCCCTAAAAACGTTGAGGATACACCGTAGCGGCACTTCAAGACACCTACCCAAGTGCACAAAAGTGATGAATGTCGACACAGAGGCGTCCTTGATTAGGATTTCAAAACCTAATCAGGTGAAAGTGACAGCTCAAAATCCACCTAGAAGCCGCAAAAAAATAGCGTATCGATACGATTTCCGTGCTTATCAACCATTTAATCGGCCCAAAAGCTAGGACTGAACTCCAACCTGCAGCCAAAATGTCACTGGCCCGTCGTTGACTAGCGACACCTGCATATCTGCCCCAAAAGTCCCTGTTCCGAGGACGATGTCTCGTGCAGACACGACCTTTACCAAACTATCGAACAATTCGGCCCCCTGCTCGGGTGTTGCTCCTGAGGAAAATCCGGGGCGACGGCCTTTTCGAGTATCAGCGACCAGCGTAAATTGCGGCACCAACAGCAACTGCCCACCTGCGGCCTGTACGTCCAGGTTCATTTTCCCCGCCTCATCAGCAAACACGCGGTAGGTGAGAATTTTATCGGCTAGCTGACTCGCAAGCGCCTCAGTGTCTGATTTCTCAACACCAATTAGCGCCAGCAAACCTGAGCCTATACCAGCCGTTTTCTGACCCGCAATGGAGACTGAAGCCTCGGTAACGCGTTGTATGAGTGCAATCATGATTGTCTGCTGCTGGGTTTAAAGCTCATTTAAGGTAGGAATTTTCTGACGTATATTTAAGCAATATCCTAGGGCAATATCCGTTAGTTCCGATAGTTATTAAACGCTGTCAGGACAATAATAACTGCGTGGTTAAGGACAACCGCACACAGGGATGTATCAAGGACGATGTTAATCAACAGGGACGTTTGACTCAACGGACGAGTTGATCATTTGATGAACGCATCAACCTAAAGAACCAGGATGGTTCAGCCCGGCAGGGATGCCGGGCTCTTTTATTGTCTGGCTAGGGTCAAGCTCTCAACACTGCTCCCAAGGCAATCCTTCAAAACGCCACCCCGCAACGGTATTTCGTTGATGATGCTCATCGAGAGGCCCTTCAAACCCGCCCTCAATAATGGCGATATCGCTTAACCCTTCGGCATGCAGGAGTTCAGCCGACTGCTCTGAACGGTTACCACTTCGACAAATAAGCAAGACACGGTTGGTTTGTCGATTCTTTGCCGCTAGCCGACCTAATAGGGCTTTCCTAACATTAGCCACAAAGCCTGCATTAACCGTCCAATCCGGCGCATCTATCAAAGGCACATTAACGGCGCCTTTGGGATGGCCGATCATGAGGAATTCCATATCGGAGCGCACATCTATTAGCGTTACGCTGGGGTCGGCTTGCAATAACTCCCAAGCCTCTGTCGGCGACATCATTTGACTTGAAACAGACTGATCACTCATCAGTGGTTAGATACCTTTTGAATTCACGCGGGGCACAATAATACCGTCAAGTTTCGCAAAGCGGCACACAAGCTACTATACCTGTTGAAACGTCATTGGATTTTGCATGTCAGCCCAAGCCATTAACACCGCAACCTTAGCCCTAAGCCGACTTCCGCTTCGAGCAAATCAAGCGTTGGGCGCTTGCCTTGGGCATGTGGCTTGGCTGTGCAAATCCAAACAAAGACGTACCACAGAAGTGAATTTACGACTTTGTTACCCAGGCATGCCCGACGATGAAATCCGATTGTTCTCTCGTCGCAGCCTTGTAGAAACCGGCAAACAACTCACAGAATCTGCCTGGATATGGAACAGACCCGTTGAAGACACGCTAAGCAAACCCATAAAAGTCAAAGGGCAAGAGCTCCTAGACCAGGCAATAAAAGCGGGCAAAGGTGTGGTCATGATTTCCCCGCACCTGGGTAATTGGGAGCTGTGTATTCTGCTTTTGTCCCAACAGCATCCGTTTACCTACTTCTACAGAAACCCAAGGCAAGCGGGCATGGGAGATCTTCTCGTAAAATGGCGCACCCATTTAGGAGGAAAGCCTGCAGCTCTCACAGCTTCCGGTATCCGACAGGGCCTTCGTGTTCTAAAGAAAGGCGAAATTTTAGGGTTCCTACCCGACCAAGAACCCGATGCTGACAATGGCATTTTTGCGCCTTTTTTCAACGAACCGGCGCTGACAATGACGTTGCTGTCCAAAGTTGCCAGCAAAAGCGATTACCCCATATTGTTTTGCGTCGCCGAGCGACGACCCAAAGCACGCGGCTGGACGCTTCATATTAGGCAGGCAGACCCACAGATCGCCAGTAAGAACTTAGTGGAAGCTACAACTGCACTTAATCATGGTATTGAAGACTGCATAGGCCTGTGTCCTGAGCAATACCTGTGGGACTACAAGCGTTTTAGTACGCGTGCAGATGGATCGCGCCGACAATACTAGTGGTATTCGAGTGCGTCACATTACGAGGCATTGACTACACGACCAAGCATTAACGACGCTGCGCAGTCCCGACACCCGCTTGCATATCGGTGAAATTAACCCCACACTAACGTCGCGGTTGAAAAACTGCGTACACATGATGACTCAACGGGGTGCCACTAAGGCTGAGAGTCCGGGAATTTTATTTTTCCGGCACAACCCGCAGAACCTGAACCGGTTAGAACCGGCGTAGGGATTGAGTTTCACATACCTTTCGTAGGGTCATCATCTTCAGGCTTACAAGTCACAGGATGATCATGATTCACAGGTTAAAAACTCACTCAACAACGCGTAGCGCACACCGACTTCTCGGCGCTGTGGCACTAACAATGGGTGTTGCACTCTCACTATCCCTGTTTAGCGCTCAAGCCGCTGAGCGTACCCTCACCGTCTACACCTACGAATCCTTCACTGCTGAATGGGGCCCCGGCCCAATTATCAAAGCAGGCTTTGAAGAGCAATGTGGTGACTGCACCGTAGAATTTGTCGCATTGGATAGTTCTGCAGGCATCATCAACCGTGTACAGCTCGAAGGCGACAACACACGAGCCGACATAGTTTTAGGCTTGGACACCAACCTAATGGCTATTGCACAAGACACCGGATTGCTTGCAGAGTCTGGCGTTGATACCAGCAAATTGAGCTTGCCCATTGACTGGACCTCCAAAACGTTTGTGCCTTTCGACTACGGCTACTTCGCGTTTGTGTATGACACAGAAGCCTTAGCTACACCACCAACAAGCTTTGAAGAACTGATTAACGCTCCTGATGATGTGAAAATCATTATTCAAGATCCACGTACGAGCACACCCGGACTTGGCTTGATGTTGTGGTTAAAGTCGGTGTACGGCGATGATGCAGCGGCCAAATGGAAAGCGCTTCAACCACGAATTTTAACCGTCACAAAAGGTTGGAGTGAAGCGTACTTTTCACTATTCCTCAATGGCGAGGCGCCAATGGTTTTAAGCTACAGCACATCACCTGGCTACCACATGGAAATTGACGAAACAGAGCGCTACCAAGCTGCCGCGTTTGACGAAGGTCATTACCTTCAAGTCGAAGTTGCCGCTATTCTTAAGCGATCCCCTAATCAAGAGTTAGCGCAGGACTTCCTAAACTACCTGGTTAGCCACGATGCTCAATCAGCCCTTCCGCTGACCAATGTCATGTTTCCTGTTATCGACTTAGGTGATGAGCTTCCAGAGTCGTTTAACCGTTTGATTACGCCTGCCAGCACACTTTCTTTCAGCCCTGAAGAGGTGCGTGATAATCGTAAGCAGTGGGTGGACGAGTGGTTGGACGCCTCCACTCAATAATGTCAGACACCCGCCAGCGTATCGGTCCCGTTCGATACTGGCCGTGGTGGATGAGCGGTGCATTTGCACTGCTCATCGTATTAGCCTGCACACTGCTGCCAGCAATGGCTATGTTTCGAGAAGCTGGCGCCATTAACTGGCAGCAGGTGTTTGGAAATACTTACTTACAACGAGTCATTTGGTTTAGCTTTAAACAGGCGACTCTCTCAACGTTACTCGCATTAACCCTTGCCTTGCCGGTTGCATTGGCCTTATCGCACAAGCCACGATTCCTCGGCCGCTCTCTCATCGTTAATGTGTTTAGCCTGTCTTTGGTTATTCCAACCATTGTGGCTATTTATGGCATTGTTGCAGTCTTTGGCAGAACCGGATGGCTCAACAGCGCACTGTCGGTGTTGTCTATCCCATCGGTGTCTCTGTATGGACTAACGGGCATTCTTGTGGCGCATGTGTTTTTCAACATGCCGCTGGCGGCCAGAATATTATTAGTCAACTTAGAAGGTATCCCTTCTGAAAACTGGCGCTTAGCAAAACAACTTGGCTTAGGCCCTACATCTGTCTTTAGATTCATTGAGTGGCCCGCAATACGCGGACAACTACCCAGCCTCGCCTTACTTATTTTTACGCTGTGCTTTACCAGCTTCGCTATTGTTATGACACTTGGCGGTGGCCCCAAAGCCACAACGATTGAAGTAGCTATCTACCAAGCGTTGCGTTTTGATTTTGATATAACGCTTGCTGTGGCACTGGGTAGCGTGCAGCTTGTAATCTGTTTGGTGCTAATGATATTAAGCACACTTAACAAACAGAACGAGGCACTGGCGTTCAATGCTTATTCACCGTTAGCAACACACTCTCAGTCATTGCACGACCAACACTTGATGAGCAGCATCTGGTCGGGGCTTACCTGGCGCATCACTCACAATAGCATTATAGCCTTGGCCGCCATTTTTGTTTTATCGCCACTCTTAGCACTAGTGATTTCATCACTGAACTCAACATTTATATCGGTACTTACGCATCCAACAACAGTGGGTGCCTTAACCAATACCGTAATTGTGGCATTGGCGTCTGCAATGCTTTCGTTAGTACTGGCGTTAGGATTACTTAGCAGCGCCAGACATCTTCGCATTCGCTTGAACTACGAAACAGCAGGGCAATGGTTGCAACTGTCTGGCAATATCATTTTAGTCCTTCCCCCTTTGGTACTTGGCACGGGTCTATTCTTATTACTAAGACCCTACGCCGATGTTTTTTCTATTGCACTGATACTCGTTGTCATCATAAACAGCCTTATGGCATTACCGTTTATTTTGCGCATACTCGATGGACCGTTTATTCAATCGGCAAACCAACATGACAAACTACTGCAATCTCTTGGCATACAAGGATTTAGCCGATGGAGAATTATTGATTGGCCGCAACTGCGTAAACCTATTGGTTTAAGTGTTGCCGTCGCCACCACGTTATCCGCAGGCGATCTTAGCGCCATTGCATTGTTTGGTTCAGAGCGAGTACGCACGCTACCCTTGCTTCTCTATCAGCGCATGGGCAGCTATCGCCTTGAGGAAGCTGCAGTCACAGCAGGCTTATTGCTAGCCCTGTGTTTAATCCTATTTGTTGTTATTCAAAAAGTCATAGGAGGACGTGCTCAGCATGCTCACACTTAATAATGTTGAGATACAACTTGGCGAACGACATTGGAACTATGCCATTGAATTGGACACCCACGGCGTATATGCCTTGCTAGGTAGGAGTGGCTCGGGAAAAAGCACTCTGCTAAACATCATAGCGGGCTTTTTAAAAACCAACGCCGGTGACATTCAATGGCGTGGTGATTCGATTTTAACGCTAGCGCCTGCGCAAAGACCTATAACCACCTTATTTCAAAACAACAATCTCTTCTCGCACTTAAGCGTGTCAAAAAATATAGGCTTGGGTATCAATCCAAAATTGCAACTAAGTCGCCAGCAGCAACTAGACATACTGAACGTATTAGAAAACGTAGGATTGTCAGGATACGAAAACAAACTACCCGGCTCACTCTCTGGTGGTGAGCAACAACGCGTCGCCCTAGCGCGTTGCTTATTAAGACGACAAGCTATTCTTTTACTAGACGAACCGTTCAGCGCATTAGATGCCACAACACGACAAGAGATGACTGCACTGTTACGAACGCTTATCGACGAATTCAAACCGTGCGTCATCATGGTCACTCATGACGAAGATGACGCCAACGCTATGAACGCTACACAACTACGAATGGAATCTGATCACATTGTGTTTGCGTAGGCTGCACGCATATCACGGTTGTAAGTAGTCAGCCAGCACAGACACTAGCCTATCGATTGCCTGCCTATCAACATCTAGATGAGTCACAATTCGGCACGAATGAGCATACGCTGATATCAACACATCGGACTTTCTAGCCGCTGCAGATAACGCTTCACCACAGGGCTCATCAAACTCCAACCACACCATATTAGTTTGTGTCCAACCCGCCTTTACTGTCACGCCCTGCATACCTTCAAGCTGTGAAGCCAGGTAAGTGGCGTTGTCATGATCTTCGTGCAAGCGATCAAACCCATCAGTGAGAGCGATCTTGCCGGCTGCTGCCAACATACCTATCTGACGCATTCCACCACCAGTTACTTTCCTCCAACGCCGTGCCTCATCAATAAACGCCTTTGAGCCAAACAACAAAGAACCAATAGGTGCGCCCAAGCCTTTAGACAAGCATAGCGATACCGTATCGAAACACTGGCCTAACTCTTTTAGAGGCACACCTAACGACGAGGCTGCATTTCCCATGCGTGCACCATCAAGATGAAGTTGTAGGTTATTAGACTGTGCAAAACGCTGAGCCTCTTGCATGTAGTCGAGTGTTTGCACCCTACCGTGCTGCGTGTTTTCCAAACACAACAGGCGAGTTCGGGCGAAATGAAAATCGTCTTCCTTAATCAACCCTTTAACTGCGGTTAAATCTAATTCGCCGTTATGTCCAAACGCAATTGTTTGCGGTTGAATACCCCCTAATGCCGCAGCACCACCGCCTTCGTACTTATAGGTGTGTGCGTCTGCACCCACAATGTATTCATCGCCACGTTGGCAATGCGTTAACAAAGCTACGAGATTCGATTGAGTTCCCGTCGGTAGAAACAGACTACATTCGTGCCCTAATAAATCTGCAGCAAACTCTTGTAAGTCATTGGCTGCGGGGTCATCACCGTACACATCGTCACCAAGCGGTGCAGCCATCATCGCTTCACGCATAACAGCTGTTGGATGTGTGACGGTATCGCTACGAAAGTCGACTGTTTTTATCATTGGGCAATTACCTTCTCAGTACGTTGAACCATCACTAGCAGACAACCGCTACTTATCTCAACACTAATAGTTTGCGACTCAACAACATTGCTCAACCCCAGCGTGCTGCCAAGTTCGATACGCGCACCTTGCAATGGATATTGCATACCTGAGGTACTAACACCTGTAGCAGCTCGAAGAGCCAATAGACTGACCGTCATTCCTGGTAGTGATTGCACCGTAATGCTTTGAGCGCCATCCAACACATAGGTATGTACAGTGTCGTCCACAAGCTGCATCTTAAATGGCCACGCTTGCAAAAGAGGCAGTTGCCAGTTGAACAGCATGTGATCTGTTCGGCCACCGGATACACCTAGTAAAATGACTTCGCGCGGTGCATAGGGTACGAGTATTTCAAGCGCAAGCTGTAAATCACTGGCTGCTTTTTTACTCGGGAAGACTCGCTTCTCGACATTAGCAAGCCGAGGATCCTGCAATAATTCAGGTGGCGTACTGTCCAGGTCCCCTACTAATAAATCAGGTTGATAGCCTGCTGCCAAGCAATAGGCCACACCCGCATCCACGCACACCATAAGGTCGTTACCTTGGACCGCATGTCGTGGCATGTGATCGACAGAGAAATCACCGCCCGCAAACACCCAAGCACGCTCAACGTCGCCCATATCAGTTAATGACCTTCGTAGACTATTAACTACTGCGTATCGCGAACGAAATCGTCCGCGAACGCAATCGCCTTCGTCAAACCATTTAAGGTGCCTTGATATTGCTCACCCGACGCATCGTCCACATCTTCCAGTACATCGACGGAGAGCTCGATACCTTCAATCATTAGGGGCAGCAAATCATTCTTCAAAAAACGCCCGTCAGGCACAACTTGTCTGGCGGCAACGTCGTCTACCAGAATGCTCGACCCAACTAAGTCACCGAACGTGAAAGCATCGATGCGCCATCGAATAAGCGTTGGAGAGTCTATTTCTCGTCCCGGAAAGGACAACTCTAAATGAGTCCGTTTTTGCTTTTCTCGCACAATGGTAAGTTGTCCATCATTCAACTCATCAGGCGCGCCGACCTTTTCGAATGCAACGTTAAGCTCGCAAGATTTAGCGCCATTAATTTCGGTGCAATCGACCAACCACGCGCCAAAGTAGGCAATCAGTTGTTGCTGCGGCTCATCTTGTTCTTCATCACCCTCGAGCTCATCGCTTGAGCGCAAGGCATTCTCGTCCACTTCTGCACCAGAGGCCAATGCAAAAGCCGATTGCGTCGACGGCAAACGACAATCTGATTCCGTTGGCAAACTCATGTCTATCAACGTGGTTAATTTGAGTAGGCCTTGATGCCCTTCAGGTGCTTCAGAAACCTCGTCTATTGTGGCGGCGAATACTGCATGCACAATCTGGTATTCGCTAGTTGCCAACGATAAGTAGAGTTGTTGAGCATCATTGACCACGCTCGGATCACCATCGACCCAGTAGCGCACATCAGAACCGCACTGTTGAAATGAATTCTTGCCGGCACCGTAAATGAAAAAACCGGAAACAGTCTGAGCTGAAGTATCTTCTTCGCTCACCAAATCTTGCAGCTCCTGCCAACGTTGCCGAGACATATTCGCGAGGCAATTTTTTGCAATTAGCTCAGCTTCTGCCCGAGGCGATGAGAACTCCAGATACCACAAGCAATTTTGACGTCGGTACTCTGAAAACGCGTTTTGTGATCGCCCCAAGCCTGCTAAGGCATCGCCTGACAATGAATCCGCTAAAAATTCTGTCATTCCAGAAATGTTGTTATCCATCAAATTTAGATAGCTATCCATGCAGTCATGAATATCATCCGTAACCTGAGACACGGCTACACACTCTTCTAGCGTATTGGCGCTTTGTGCATGGACTTTCGATGCTGGAAGGCAGGCTACAGCCGCCAGCAGCACAACGCCTAGTATTCCTCTGCCGGACATTGGACACTCTAGATTCGTCGAAAACACTGATCGTACAGAATAATTATCAGCTTGCCTCCTTAAAACTACCTGCCGCGCCAAAAAACCAGCGTTATCGTGCGCTCAGCAGTCTGTATAATCAAAATTTCCAGCCACTGTCTGTTCTAACTTTGGGCACGTTTTTGAAAACCGTCAACAACCAGACCAAGCACTTACAAGTACGAGGCTCAGCACTCATTTGGATACTTGTCTGGCTAGTAGGCTTAACAGCCATAGCGTGGACAGGCCTAAATTACGCGGTTCCCAAGTTTGAGCAAAAGCTCCAAACGGCAGTCGACGGATCCATCGAGACGTTCGAATCCGACTCTGTCAGTGTCACGATGCTTGGCCGAGATGCCATGGTATCCGGAGACGTCAGTAGTCCCGAAGACGAAATGCGGGTTCTGGCAGCAGTAAGATCCACCCCAGGCGTTGGTCTGGTGAGCTCAGCGCTAACCGTTGTCGCAGCATCAAGTAACGAACCAAACGAACGAGTCAGCCCAACTATTCAGGTAGCGACAGCAGAAATACTGCCACCTCAAGTGGCGGTGGCTACCATTGCTATCGTAGAGCCCACTCCTGAAAAGCAGCCTTCACCCACGGTTGTTGTAGAACCTGCTGCTGTGAAACTCTCGCCGCCGGCGGTGGTTGAGGCAGTGCCTGCCGATGTCGCTGATGAAGATGCACCGTTGTTGTTGGCGCTCAATGACACCGTCATAACCAAACCCAAGGACATCCTGAAACAAGAGCCCAGCATCTCTATTCAGGTATTCGGCAATATATTGTCAATTGAAGGCATGATGGCCTCGTCAGACGATACCTCCGAGTTAGTTAAAAACGCCTTAAACAGTTTTGATCGCGATGTCGTGAGTAACGGACTTAGCCAACAAGACGATGTCAAAAAAGCAGAATGGTTAACCGCCCTTTTGCAGATCATGCCTCTGATGGACACGATGTCTGATGCAAAAATCGGCATAGAAAATCAGCAAATGACTTTGGCAGGCGTCGCTCCAAACAAAACAGCTCACGATGCCGTAATCAACAAAGCGCTGTCATCTATGGGCAGGCTCTCGTTAGTTGAAAAAATCAAAATTGATGGCAACGGCCCTGACGCAGCAGGATCCACGCTAGTGCTGAGCTCGCAACTGGGCAAGCAAAACGCTGACACAGCGGCTAAAGCCCGAGAAACTGCCAGGCTAGAGGCTGTGGCGGCTGCTGAAGCACAAGACGCTGCAGCGGATCAAGCAGCAGAAAAAGCGAAGGAGCAGGCACGTATTGCTGAGGCAGCGGCAGCCAAAGCCAAAGCTGACGAACAGGCACGGCTAGCAGCAGAAGCCGCAGCAAAAGCCAAAGCTGACGAACAGGCACGACTCACAGCAGAAGCCGCAGCAAAAGCCAAAGCCGACGAACAAGCACGGCTCACAGCAGAAGCCGCAGCAAAAGCCAAAGCCGACGAAAAAACCAGACTCGCAGCAGAAGCCGCTGCTAAAGCAAAAGCTAACGAAGACGCACGGCTAGCAGCAGAATCGGCTGCAAAAGCTAAAGCCGACGAAGCAGCAAGGCTAGCAGCACAGGCTGCTGCTAAAGCAAAAGCTGACGAAGAAGAAAGACTAGCAGCAGAAGCGGCTGCAAAAGCAAAAGCTGACGAAGCAGCAAGGCTAGCAGCACAGGCCGCTGCTAAAGCTAAAGCTGACGAAGAAGAAAGGCTAGCAGCAGAAGCGGCTGCAAAAGCTAAGGCTGACGAAGACGCAAAGCTCGCAGAAGAAGCTGCTGCCAAAGCTAAAGCCGACGAACAGGCCCGACTCGCAGCGAAAGCTGCAGCTGACGAAAAAGCTCGCCTCGCGGCAGAAGCGGCAGCTGCTGAAGAAGCTCGCCTCGCAGCACAGGCGGCTGCAAAAGCAGAAGCTAAAGCTAAAGCTGCGGAACAGGCAAGACTAGCAGCGCAAGCAGCTGCGAAAGCTCGAGCCGATGAACAAGCACGATTAGCCGCAGAAGAAAAACTCAAAGCTGAAGAAAAAGCTAAGGCTGACGAGCAAGCAAGATTGGCAGTGGTGGCCAAACAGAAAGCTGCGGAGAACAATATTGATGCGGCTTTGAGCCAGTTACCCACATTGCGCATCTTGTTTGACAGCCATGGGAACCGACTGACGGCTGAAAGCTATGACGTTCTTGACCAGATTGCAGACATACTATTGCAACACCCAGACGGCAAATTAACGATTGAAGGCCACACCGATTCCACCGGTGGTCCGAGATTAAATTTGCAATTGAGCTTGCGGAGAGCGACCACAGTGCGCGATTATCTTATTCAGCGTGGTATCTCAACGTACAACCTTAGGGCCATTGGTTTCGGAGCAGATATGCCATTGGCATCAAATGACACTCCTGAAGGTCGTGCAATCAACCGCAGAATCGAATTCACGTTTCGATGAATCAAGTAACAACAACCATGAACCAAATCTCGACATTGCTATCGCTGTATTCGGAATTCATCGCTACCTTGATTGCAGCCAGCGTCTTAAGCCTGTTTGTTGGCTGGATGCTGTGCCGATCATTCGGTAAAAAGCGCATGGACGCAGCTGAAAGAACATGGACCGAACGCTATCAAGCGTTAGAAGATTCCGCATCCGCTGATACTGAGAACCTCGAAGAGCAGCTGCAAGAAATTGCAGGTGAGATCCGTAATCTCAAGTCGACTAATCGCACTCTCAACGATTCTCTGAAGAAACACGACTCAACCATTCAAACTGCTCGGGCCGAGGCTATCGAACTCAACCGGCAGCATGCAGAGATGCAAGAGCGCCTACAACGAATCATCCAGCAAAAAGAAAAAGAAATGGCGGAGCTGACGAACCGGGCAGCTGGCGAATCGGGACAACACGGCACCAGCGGTTCAACCTACAGCGCACCTGCGAAAAATGCGGTACTCGGTGGCGCATTGCTTGGTGCATTCAGCGATGACATTGATGATTCGTTTGAAGAAACTTTGCCAGAAAATATCGATAGTGCATTCATCAGCGACAACCATTCCAGCCTCTCATCGCTCAGCGATCTAGAATTAAACACCGCTGACACCGTTGCGATAAACCCCACCGACCTTCTAGACGCCACCGTACAGATGTCTGCCAGTGACTTCATTCACGAGAATAGAAAGGCAAGCAAGACTACCGACTCTGAATTCGATGACTTTATTGAAGACACCGCTGATGTGAGTGGCCTGTTCATTGACGACATGGAAGAATCAACACTTGCCCTTGATGAGGATGCACTTGATTTCGCCAAACATCCTTTTTCAGTGAGTAATGCTGACTAACGAGTATTCGTTGTTATGAGTTCCACTCTGTATTACGTGCACGACCCCATGTGTAGTTGGTGCTGGGGCTTCAAATCCACAATGGACACCTTAGAGAGCACCCTCCCGCCAGATGTTAGTGTCGTAAGAGTTCTCGGCGGACTAGCGCCAGATAGCGATGAACCCATGCCAGCAGCCATGCAAAACATGCTGCAACAAACCTGGCAACAAATAGCCTCAGTTGTTCCGGGTACAAAATTCAATATGGATTTTTGGAGCTCCAATAAGCCTAGACGCTCTACATGGCCCTCATGCAGAGCCGTGTTAGCCGCGAAACAGCAAAGTACCTCCTTCGAGCTGCCTATGATTCGCGCTATTCAGGAGGCTTACTATCTCAACGCGAAAAACCCCTCTGACATTGACGTACTAACAGAGTTGGCAAAAAGCGTTGGCTGCGATGCGGATGTATTCCAACAAAGCATTAACAGCGATGCCACGCGAAATGAATTACAGAGTGACATGCAATTTGGTCGGCAACTCGGTGCTCAAGGGTTTCCCAGCCTCATCTTGAAAGCCAACAATGAGCAGTATTATGCAGTACAGGTGGATTACAACCGAGCAACTGCAATACTTGATCAGATCGAAAAGACTAATCTGTCCTGAGTCACAGAGTTTGACACTAAAAACTAACCCCATCACACCCTAGCAATACACAAACATTGAAATCCTGATCGCTGCCGTTAACGCCCTCGTATTTGAGAGTAAACGCGGGCATGACAAAGATCACAAAAACGTTGTTTCTGGCAGGCTCTGTTTGGGCACTCTCCGGCTGTGGCGGCGGAAGTGGTGGTGTCGACAACAGCATGAGCAAAGAGTCGGTTGATGTCCCGACTGTGATTACAGCTCCGGTGACGGCAGCGGCTCTGCCATCCGCACTCCCCCCATCTGAAGTAGCAAACAGCTTTACCGATGACGGCCCACTGGACGATGCAGATGCGTACCGTTTAGTAGAGCAGACTACATTCGGGCCAACGCTAACTGATATAGATCAAGCTGGCAGTTTCGGATCCAACGCATGGATTGATGCGCAGATGCTGGAGCAACCAACATTGCTTAGCAATACGTTGCTAGAAATAGGCACGGATGAGTGGAACGCTTACATCAACGCTTGGTGGCGACAAATTATTCAGTCGGACGACCAGCTCAGGCAACGCATAGCGTTTGCGTTAAGTGAAATTTTGGTGGTATCCGCTCACGATGGATTGAGTTCTGAACAGTTCGGGCTCAGCGGTTATTACGACATTCTCATTCGTCATGCGTTTGGCAACTATCGAGACCTTCTTGAAGAAGTCACGTTGAACCCAGTCATGGGCGAATATTTGAGCATGAAAGGCAACAGAAAGCCTGAACCATTGGAGAACATTCAACCCGACGAGAACTACGCTCGTGAGTTACTGCAACTATTTAGCATTGGGCAAGTACTGCTTAATGACGACGGCACTGCTCAGCTTGATAGCGGAGGCGTCCCTCTACCTGCTTACGACCAAACCACAATTGAAAATTTTGCTCGCGTATTTACAGGGTGGCACTTCGCCAACGCAGAGGATTTTCGTTGGCCACAAAACAAAGACTACCTGTCCCCTATGACAGCATGGCAGGATTATCACGACAACGATGCTAAAACGTTATTGCTTGGTGTTGAAACACCGGGCGGACAAACGGCTGAACAAGATTTGAGCGATGCATTGGATAATATTTTTAACCATCCAAACGTGGGCCCATTTATATCCAAACAGTTAATTCAACGACTCGTTACCAGCAACCCAAGCCCTGGTTACATTAGCGATGTCACCGCCGTTTTTAACAGCAACATCGACGGGGAGCGAGGCGAACTAGGCAGTGTCATCAAAGCTATATTCATGCACGAAGAAGCTCGTTCAGGTCACCTGATAGAACCAGAAACGTTTGGAAAAATCAGAGAACCCTTACTTCGCCTGAGTCATCTATGGCGAGCTTTCGAACCTGCCAGCATCCACTATGACTTCAGCTATAGCTGGGTTAAAGAGGAGCTTGCTCAATCACCACTTAACTCAGCCTCCGTGTTTAATTTCTTTCGCCCAGACTTCAGCCAGCCTGGCGAAATTAGCAACCGAGGTTTGAAATCACCTGAATTCCAGATTCTGGATGAGTCCAGCATCATAACGATCACTAGTCGATTACTAGCCAGCACAATTTGGTCGCACAGCGACAAAGGGCTCCTTGATACCAAGAGCCTCACTATCGATATCAGTGATGAAATCGCGTTGGAACCAAACACAACAGAACTACTGGATCATTTGAACTTACTCTTATTGGGTGGGCGAATGAGCACCGAACTACGCGATGAAGTAATCGCGTTAATGAGTGAAAGAGACTACGAAGGTGGCACATCACAACGTGTTGTAGAGGCTATCTATTTAATTGCCTCCTCTCCTGAAGCTGCCATCCAGTTTTAGCTATTGCACACTTAAAAAGCGCTTGATCGAAAGACATAAGCGCCTCATCATATTATTACAAGCTTGGCACTTATATTTCCACGCCAAATAATAATAACTGACAAACACTGTCAGCTTGAAAATAGACACGAGCTTAGCGCATGAATAGTTATACCCGACGTCGTTTCTTGAAATTAGGATCACAGACTCTTGCCGGTGCAGGTATTGCGCTTGGACTGGATCCTACGCTGACATTAGCTCAAGCGGCAGATTCACGGCTGAACGACACAAGCGATTACCGCGCATTGGTTTGCGTCTATCTCGATGGCGGGTGCGACGGCTTTAGTTTGATGGTGCCTACAGGCTCTTACGAACACGAAGAACTTAGAGCCTCGCGAGGTAATCTCGCGATTCCTCTCAATCAGTTAATCGACCTACAAGGTGGTGCATCACCTATCGGCTTGCACCCTAGCGCTGGATCGCTTCAACCACTCTACGATGAAGGTCGCCTAGCTATGATTGCCAATGTGGGTACATTGATTGAACCGACCACACGCGAGCAATACGAGAACAAAGAAGTCAGCCTGCCTTCGCAGTTGTTTTCACACAGCGATCAGGCAATACAGTGGCAACAACTACAGGGCCGTGGCCGTGGTGATGAAGGATGGGGAGCAAGAGCTGCCGACTACTTTTCCAGCTTCCAGGAACGTGACTACTTAACATCCATTTCATTAGCCGGCTCGAACTTCTGGCAATCAGGTCATGGACAGCGACCTTTTTCACTGACTGAATCTGGCGTGCGTACCTATCAAGGTATGGAAACAGGCAACGAATGGCAAGAACCAAGGCGTGACGCATTTGAGCGAGTGTTGGACTTACCTAGACGGCATGTCTTTTCCAAAGCCTATGCGGATTTACAAAAAAGAGCTGTCTCGGTTACCGCTGAATTAGGGCAAGCGTTAGAAAGCAATGCCGCCATGTTCACCGATGAGCCTCAAGACAATGAATTGGCCAGTACGCTAAACATGGTCGCCCAGCTCATTGCCACACAAGAACAGCTGGGTTTACGCAGACAGATTTACTACGTGCGCATGCGCGGCTTTGATGTTCATGACAACCAAAGCAAAGAACAACCGGAGCTTTTTCAGAAACTTGCTGATGCGTTATCGTTCTTTCAAGACAAGATGGATTTCTTGGGCAAAAGCGATAGTGTCACGACATTCACGGCATCGGACTTTGGTCGGTCGTTGTTGTCCAACGGCGATGGTACCGACCACGGCTGGGGCAATCATTTAATGGCAATGGGCGGTGCTGTTAATGGCGGAGCTATCTATGGAACATTGCCAAGCTTAGATGCGCAGGGTCCGGACTCAGTAAATCGCGGCAGAATTCTACCGACCACCTCTGCCACGCAATACGCTGCCAGTTTACTAGGCTGGTTAGGCCTAGATGACAGCGAGCTAGATATCGTGTTGCCCAATCTGAGTAACTTTACGACAAAGGACTTGGGGATCATGAGCTAACAAACGACCAAGGGCGCAGCCCCCTAGCCCACACCCGCTGCCCGTAAATAAGCCAGTATGCCGTTTGTCTCATCAAAGATGCCACGGTATAGCATTTCGGTAGCAACATAAATGAGGACTACTAATCCAAGCCAAGATATCCATGGGTAACGGGTTAGTAGTTTCATAATCATGGTGGCTGCAAAAGCCATCAGTACAATCGCCAGCACAAGTCCGAAGATCAGCTTGTTGGTATTACCATCTGCTATTGCTGCCACGGCTAAGACATTGTCTAGCGACATGGACACATCGGCTATCGTTATCGCTAAAAGCGCCTGCCCTAGCGTGCGTTTTGGAGCGCCTGTATAACCGTCTTCCGGATCATCCGCTACCGCTAAGGCTTCCGCAGCCCGTTGATCGGTATGCGCCTTAATTTCTTTGTATAACGTCCAGCACACCCAGTAAAGCAACATTGCCCCGATTAGTAATAACCCAGGAATGCCCAGCAGCTTTGTCGCCACGACCGCAAAAATAATTCGCAGCAAAGCAGCAACCACCATTCCGTACAAAATGGCTTTTTTACGCAGCTCCGGTGCAAGGCCGGCGGCCGCCATACCAATAATCAACGCGTTATCGCCGGACAGAACGATGTCCGCAATAATGATTGATCCAAGATCTATAATATTTTCTAACATTTACCCTTAACCAAGGTTTGTAGGAGCGATATCTCAACCGCACCCGCACGAGAGGACCTCGTGCAGATTTCGCAATACGTACGGTTTAAATGTAGCAGGCAAATCGAGCCAGAGGCCGATTTGCTAACCGGCCATCACTTCAGGCAACCACAACACAAGCTGCGGGAATATGAAGATCAAGATGAGACCAATAAGCTGGACCAGCATGAATTGCATCATTCCAAGGTAGATGTCTTTCAAGTCCCAATTCGGTACCACCCCTTTCAAGAAATAAGCTGAAAGCGCCACCGGCGGCGAGAGCCAAGCGGTTTGCAAATTCACCGCAACGAGAATACCGAACCAGACCATGAGGTCATAGCGCTCTAACCCATGCACCTCAAGCGCCTGAACTGTCGGCAGCAAAATCGGTACAACAATCAGAACGATTGGCACCCACTCAAGAGGCCAGCCCAATAGAAAAATCAACCCCATTACCAATAACAGAACCAGATAGGGCGACATATCAAGGCCCAGAAGTAGTTCTGTCATCATCTTCGGCGTTCCTAGAAAACTGAATTCGGCACCAAAGAAATTGGAAGCCGCGACTAGGAACATAATCAGCACTGTGATTTCCAGCGCTTTGACCAAGCTGTCGAAAAAGCCAGGGATATTGAATTTGCGATAGCCGACTGACAGCAAAATAGAACCAAAGGCCCCCATTGCAGCAGCTTCAGCTGGTGTTGCAAAGCCCAGAAGAATCGAGCCCAAAGCAAAAGATATCAGGATAGTTGGCGGCATGAGGCCTGCGAAGAATTCATCCCAGAGATCTGAGAAGTAGAAGTCTTTGCCGTTCTCTTTGTCAAAGATAGGTCGGCCCAGATACGCCAGCAAGGCAATGAAAGCACCAAGCACTATCGACATGATCGGTACGCCGCCATCGGCCATATTGGCGTAGATCATATAAAAGTGGAACAGCACGGCAATGGGAACAGCGATGCGCAAAATGCTGATGCTTCGATAGGCAGCATAGGCCAACGCCATAGCAACCGTTAAGACGACTAAACCACCAAACGGCATCAGCCCAGCAAATGTGCCGCCGACACCAAGGCCAAATACACGGCAGAGGGTTAGGACGCCGAGGCAGATCAATGCAACTTCAGCCCCATAAAATCGAGACGTATCTGGTTGGTCTTCTTCGGCAAGAATCGGCCCCAATGATGGGTTAAGCCAGCACCGGCCCAATGTATAAATCAAGTACAGAGTAGCTAGGAGTGCGCCCGGTATGAATGCGCCACGGAACAAATCAAGCGTAGACACTTCCAATACGGGACCCATGACAATCAACATGATTGACGGCGGAATTAAGATACCCAGGGTGCCACCTGCCGTGATTGTACCGGCTGCTAGTCTTACGTCGTAACCAGACCGGCTCATTGTTGCGCCGGCCATGATGCCTAGCAGCGTCACCGATGCACCAACAATTCCGGTTGCAGCAGCAAAGATAGTTGAGACAATCAAAACAGCAATAAACAAAGCGCCACGCACGCGAGACATGATCATTTGGATCGAGGCGAACAAACGTTCCATCAATCCGGCTGCTTCCATGACGATACCCATCAACACGAACAGAGGCACGGCCATGAGCTGATCGTTCAACATGGTGGAGTTGGTGTTCAGCGTCATCAGCAACGTGGTGAGTTTGAAATTCGCGCCCCAAATACCAAACACAAAGGCCAAGAAGATTAGCGTGAATGCGATGGGGAAGCCGATGAAGATAACAAACAGCATTGCGCCAAGCATGATCAACCCGATAGTCGGTTTATCAAGGTTTGGCCGCGCGCTCATCAAATTAGTAAACCATTCGCCACCCGGTACGATATCGGGCGTAAAGATGGCCAGGACCAACCAGATCATGACGATCAAATAGATTGGCAGGAAGCGCACAAACCAGCTCTCGCGCTCTTTGCCCATTTTATGGAAGGCCCGGAAAATCTCCGGAATGCCCTGAATCATCAACAAGAATGCACCGATAGGCATAGCCAAGCGTGCAGGCCAGAGTAATGGCCCCCAGGCGCTGTCGATTTGCATGGTCTCGCCAGTTGAATAGGCCAGCCACCAGAACTCTGCCGAAACGATGGTAAAGAAGAGCATCGAAGGCATGAAGAACAATAAGTACAATGTGGCATCGACGGTTGCCTGTGTCTTGTCCGACCAGAACCGATAGAGGAAGTCAGCGCGAATATGCACACCACGCATTAGCCCGTATCCTGCGGCAGCCATAAACATCACACCGGCGATCATACGGCTGGTGTCGTAGACCCAAAGCGTGGGCCCAAGATTAAGGTTGCGCGCCAAATCTTCGAAGCCTGCGTTTTGCAAGATAGAGAAGGCGTTGCGCGAGATGACTTCAAAGACCACCACGGCGATCAAGGGCACCATAAGAAGCGCAATGATCTGACCTACTCGATAGTTCACGACGTCGATGGTGGCCGTGATCGGGCGCTGCCAAGCCGTCATGTCCTCGGGCGTTTCACCTGGGGCTTCGGCGCGTCTTTCGGCGATAAGCTCGTCGGCGATTTCCAGATCTTCCGGCTTTGGATCTTCAGCCATGAGGTGATGCTTCCTTCGTTAAATGGGGATTAAAACCCGCGTTGTCTTTTTCGAAGCGTCACTCGGTGGCGCTTGGAAAAAGAGGCTGCTGGGAGAACAAAAAAATACGGGCTCCATTAAGAGCCCGTATCTAGCTGTACTTACTTCAAGTGTGTAACCAGAAAAACATACGGACTTTATATGAAAGCCCGTACTTGGTTAATGCTACTTAAGAGTATCAGCGTGTGCTTTACCCAAACTTGCGTTTGAAGCCTGTGCACCAGCCCAGAAAGGCACTGCGATGTCTGCGAAATCTTTTTGTGACTGCCAAACTTCTGCGAAGAATTCGTTCTCATCAGCAGCTTCTTGTAGCAATGTCTTTGCAGCAGCCATGTACTCAGTGAAGTAGTCAGCCGGAGTGTCTTCTAGGATAACGCCGTGGTTATCTGTCAGATCCTTCAGAGCTTTACCGTTTTCATAGATGCGGTAAGACATTGACTTGGACAGAGATGCATTTGCAGCAACTTCCAACGCTTTCTTCTCGAGATCGGAAAGACCGTTGTAAAGATCAAGGTTCAAATACATGTCAGCATTTACGACAACCTGATGCAAACCTTGCAGGTAGTAGTGCTTAAGTACTTTCTGAAAACCAAACACTGAGTCAGGCTTCGGGCAACACCATTCAGCGGCGTCGATTGTGCCTTTTTCCAATGCTGGCAAGATATCACCACCGCCCATTGCTACAGCTGGAACACCGATGGCTGCGTATGCTGCGCCAACCATGCCAGGAGGAGCGCGGAAACGTAGCTTACGGAAGTCATCCATAGACTCGATTGGCTTTGGAAACCAGCCTAGTGCCTCAGGACCAACAGGCTGTAGCATGAAACCTTTAACGTTTACGCCCATTTCACCCCAAAGACGGTCATAAAGCTCTTTACCACCGCCAAATTGGAACCAGCTCAGGAACGCGATGTTGTCTAAGCCAACACCAGCACCGGCAACAGGCGCGCCGAATAGGTTTGCTGCAACGTGCTTGCCGCCCCAGTAGTGAGTCCATGCAAAGCCAGCCTCAACGAGACCTGCATCTACAGCGTCCATGATGTCGCGAGGGCCAACAACGGCTCCAGCAGGCAGCACTTCGATTTGTAGTGAACCACCAGTCAGATCAGAAACGTCTTGTGCAAACGCTTCTAGCATGACAACTTCGTCTGCCGTGTTTGGCAAGACGGATTGCACTCGAATAGTGGTGGTATCGGCGTAAGCAGTACTAACTGCCATTACCGCACCCAGAGCAGTTGCTCCGAGAAGTTGTGTAAATTTCATAGTTCCTCCAAGGAATTATTTTAATGAGGGAGGCGATTGGCGCGCACGGCAATCGCGCAAGCTTTTCTCCTCCGATGGGTGTTTACATAGCGCCGCTAAGCCACACTTCAGCGGGGCGGATGAACGTTTCCGTTACATCCAGAGTGCTGTGACAGTCTCGCACTTAAAAAGGGAAAGTGTCAATCAACGTCCAAGCGATTAAACCGATGTATTGTGGAGTTATACGCAGGAAAATGTGATCCATTACAGCGTTGTGACGTAGCCGGCCACAATCCGAGGAGTTATTGGACCAATAAAAAAGCAACCACTGCGCCCATCTAGTCTTGTAAGCCACTCCAGCTGATCGACTGTCTTGAGACACTGAAGAGTGCAGGCTACGCCTTCTGATAGCCGATCATCAGCACGCAGCTCTTTAACCCTGGTTAGCAAGCAGGTACTCTAATGCCTTCATTGAACGGGTACTAATAATTGTGAAAGCGCTTGTCTATACCGGCACTCAAAGCCTCGACTTTAGAGATGAACCGGAACCTTCAGTCGCCGCCGGCGATTCACTGGTAAAAATCGAAGCATCCGGTATTTGCGGATCTGATATGCATGCATGGCATGGCCACGATGCGCGTCGAGTTCCGCCAATGATCCTGGGGCACGAACTGGCAGGCATCGTTATGGGAGGCCCGCGTGATGGTGAGCGTGTGGCTATTAATCCATTAATCAGCTGCGGCATTTGCCGAGACTGTAGAGCAGCAGCACCCAATTTATGTGCACACCGTGACCTCTTAGGCTTAGGCCGTGCAGGTGGTTACGCACAATATATAGCAGCGCCTACGATCAATTTATTTAGCATCCCGGACTCACTAAGCGCGATCAACGCCAGCCTCATGGAGCCGACAGCCGTCTCTTTACATGCGGTACATTTAGCCGAGCGAGTGCTCAGCAGACCCATCTCCGAATGCCGAACCCTCATCATAGGGGGCGGTGCAATTGGCGCACTCGCCGCACTTATTCTGCAAGGTAAAGGCGCGCGCGATATCGCTGTGGCCGAAACCAGCAGCTTCCGGCGTGAAAGCTTAAAAGGCATGTGCAATGCAACTGTCTACGACCCTCTCTCCGATGATGTGCCACCCGACAATCACTTTGAACTTGTCATTGATGCCGTTGGTAGCGGAGCTACCAGAGCCGCCGCTAGCCGATTGGTTAGAACCGGAGGCATCATTTCCCACATTGGGTTACAAGACAACAACGAAGGACTCGATACTCGCAGGATAACGCTGCAAGAAATCACCTTTATTGGCAACTACACCTACAACCAAACTGACCTCCAAGCCTCGCTAGATCTGTTGGCAGAAGGCGGTTTAGGCGACCTGGCTTGGGTCGAAACCCGAACACTAGGCGAAGGTGGAAACGCCTTCGAAGACATCCATCATGCTCGGACACCGTCGCCCAAAATTGTATTGTTACCACACTGATAAATACGAACACACTATTTGCTTTACTATAAGTAGGGGTACATTTAATAAGCGAATAATAATTCATGCTTTCGGACACAGACAGACAATCTGCCAGAGGTGGGCTCGGACAACTATTGCGACTATGCGTAGTCGGCATCGTTAGCACCCCTCTCTGGCTTTCTTCCGAGGCACTTGCCTTAGAATTTCAGTGCGAAGCACCCGGCGATGTTCGCTACTTGAAGGCTGAAATTCCTGGCGAAGAGCGCTTGTGCGAAGTGACGGTCAACTACGAGAACACCGGCGAACGCCGCGTCATGTGGTACGCAGAAAACGACACGCTATTCTGCTCAGCTAAAATCTATGCGCTTAAGGATAAATACGAAAACCTGTGGAATTTCGGCTGTGAGCAATGGCCGGATTTAGACGGTATTGATGAATTATCACCGTCTAATCGGCAAATTCTAGATACACAGCTTCGAGCTATGATCGAACAAGGCAAAAGCGCTAGCCCAGCCTTTAAAGTCAACTCGGTGAAAGCGGTTGCCAGCACACTGTTTGACAAGCAACCTGGCGCTCTGGCCATGCAATTCATCTTATCTAACGGCGACCAAACACAAGTGGTCGTTGATGACGGCTCTAGCTGGGAGCTTGTATCCAGCATCAACAACCTATCTACACATATCCCCAGCGATAAAAGCATTAGCACTGCATTCATTAGCTCCGTCAATGATGCAGGTGCGCTGGAAATAGAAACAACCTTAGTCTCTGAAGCATCGGAAAATTGCTTCGGCAATCTAGTGATTAACGCTTCGACTGAGAACGAGGTGACCCCTCAGACATCTCATGAGTATATTTGCGATGCGGCCATCGTTGTTTCAGAGAACGAGGCCGAGTAGCCCCACTACTCTACTACCCTGTCGAGTTAGTTCTTAACAAAGCTGAGTGCCATTAGGCACAGCTTCAGCCGGTGTCATTAGCACAATGGCACCGTCTTCTCGTGGCATCCCTGTGACCAAGCATTCTGACATGAAGGGTCCGATTTGCTTTTTGGGGAAATTAACAACCGCCATGATTTGCATACCCAACAAATCGCTTTCGGTATACAACTGCGTTATCTGAGCACTAGAACGTCTGGCACCAATCTCAGCCCCGAAATCGATCGTTAACTTCCAAGCCGGATGCCGGGCTTCAGGGAATTCCTCAACCTTGATTATCGTACCTGCGCACAGTTGAACCCGCGCAAAGTCATCCCATTGAATCTGTTCCATGGCGTTCGTCCTATTTATTGGTTGGCGTGAATTAAACCTGAATCACAAGAACGCTGTTAACAAGCTCAAGTTTTCAAAAAACTTTGAGAGTATGTTCATTTTCGTGATCACGGCGACTCTACATTTCTTGCTCTGGGCCGACACAGACTTAGTACGCAATGCACTAGCAACTTACTCAATGCTCGAGCGTTTGATGTACACAAATTCAATGTCCATAACAAGAATAATAACAGAGACATTCAGCCATGAATTCACTGCGCCTGATCCTTACCTCCGCCGTACTGTCAGCAACCATTATCAGCGGTTGCGCAACAGACGATCCTAACCGACGAGCCAAAGCTGGCGCTGCAATTGGCGCAATCGTTGGTGGCGTTGCAGGCAATCAAAGCAGTAGCAGCAACGGCAAATATGTCGGTGCCTTCGTCGGTGCTCTAACCGGGGCCGCAGTTGGCAATTACATGGACAAGCAGCAGCGAAAACTCGAAGCACAGCTGGCTAGTGAACAACGCAACAATCAGGTTGCCATAACGCGCATCGATGCTGAAACACTCCGGCTTGATGTGAGAAGTGAAGCCTCGTTTGATATCAATAGTGCGTCTATCAAAGGTAACTTTGAAAAAAGTCTTGAGACCATGGCCGATATCATTGGTGAATACGACCAGACAGCCGTCCACGTCATTGGGCATACAGACAGCACCGGCACGCAAAGTTATAACCAACAACTTTCCGAAAAACGAGCAACATCAGTTACTCGCTATTTAAGTAAAAATGGCGTTACACGAACACGCATGCGCTTTTCGGGAAGAGGTGAAAATCAACCTATAGATTCGAATGCGTCAAGCTCTGGTCGTAGCAAAAACAGACGCGTTGAAATCTATCTTAAGACGATCGTTAAAGATCGAGAAAACGAAGCGTTCCGTTCTCCGGTTTAATATCTAATTGAATATCGTAGTGCCGCCCAGTGTCGCTACCTCTTATTCATGACACGTTGTAGCTGGGCCTCACGTTTATCGTGAGGCCTTCACGAACCTAGTCGATAACTTTTGTTAGCGTGGTTTATAGCAAGGTAGCTTGCCGAAATACCATTCCGTATCGATAATGCACATATAGTATGCTGTGAATCAAACCCAGAAGCTTGGTTAAATTCATGTCAGACACTTATGTGCCATTTGTACTGTGCGATGTCTTTACTGAATGTCAGTTTGCAGGAAATCAACTCGCCGTTATTACTGATGGATCTTCTCTGACGTCCGAGGAGATGCAAAAAATCGCTCAAGAGTTCAACTTTTCTGAATGCACGTTCGTTCTCCAAGGTGACGATACGGCATCTCATCGAATACGAATTTTCACGCCCACTCATGAAGTCCCCTTTGCAGGTCATCCCAATGTGGGTACCGCGCATGTTTTGGCATCAGAGTTTTCAAAATCTGAGCAACCAAAAACATTCAGATTTCGCGAGGACGCAGGGTTAGTTGATGTTGCTGTATCTCAAACAGAGCGCGGCATGTTCTGTGAAATTAAAGCCCCAGAAAAACTAACCGTTGGCTCAAGCGTAGAGCCTAACGAAATTGCTGCTGCGCTGACTCTTCCTTTAGAGGGAATAGACATCTCGATCCACCCTCCTCTAATTGCAAGTGTTGGTCTGCCATTCATTATTGCGCGAGTGACAAATAGGGAGATCTTGTCGAGTGCTCATATCAATATGGCAGGATTCGAATACATCTCTAACAACTACCCTTGCCAAGATATATTAATTTATTGTGAGGGCTTGGACGGTGTCATACATTCGAGAGTATTCGCACCTTTCGACAATGTACCGGAGGATCCCGCAACCGGGAGTGCCAACGGTGCCTTAGTCGCATTGCTAACTTTATCCGATTCTAACTCAACCAATGAGAGATCGTTTAAAGTTCACCAAGGCGATGACATGGGCCGCCCTTGCCGTTTATTTTTACGTACTGTAAAAAATGACCAATCAGAATCTAACGTGTATATCGGTGGCTACTCAAAGATTGTAGGCAAAGGCCAACTGATTATTGAATAAAGAGTTTTCTGCACGAACACAGTCCGTATTAACCGTCTAACGGCCACATCCATAAAATGGTGGGCACACTAATCACGGTTATCAGAATTTCCAATGGCAAGCCCATTCGCCAGTAATCGCTAAACTTATAACCACCTGGCCCCATAACCAATGTGTTGCACTGGTGT
>CALKLO010000078.1 GCA_937991945.1 uncultured Granulosicoccus sp. | reverse complement strand
AAGACGGTCCATAGACTCTAAAATAGCGTCTTTATTACTCAAACAAACATCACGCCACATGACGGCATCGCTAGAGGCAATACGTGAAAAGTCTCGAAAACCGCCTGCAGCATAGCGAAATATTTCTTCTGCACCTTGCTGCGTGGCTAAGGTATCAACCAACGCAAAAGCCAGTACATGCGGTAGATGACTGGTGGCCGCAAGCACCCTATCGTGCTGCTCTGGACTTAACGACTCAACTTCTGCGCCAGTCAGCTCCCAAAGCAATTTAACGACGGTAACGGCCTCGTCAAGAGTCTCTTCCGTGGGCGTCAGCAATACTTTTCTCTGTTGATATAAATCAACATCGGCAGCATCGACACCTGTTTTTTCCCGACCTGCAATGGGGTGTCCTGGGACCACGCGGGCGAGTGAACCCAACACTGATTGTGCGTCACGTATAAAGGGTGCTTTAACGCTTCCAGCATCGGTAACGATTGCGGTTGTTTTTAACAGCGGCTTAATAATCTGCAATTGAGAATGCATGCTTAGCATAGGCACTGCAAGCATCACAATATCAGCTTCGGGAATGACATCGGCAGCATCGGTGCTAAAAGCATCGATATAGCCTAGCTCTACTCCTCGCTCCCCACTAGTTGCGGACCTAACTAGAGCCGTAATACGGCCTTCGTATCCCGCTTTTTTTAACGCTCCCGCAAGAGAACCACCGATCATTCCCAAGCCAACAATGCAAAGTGTTTTCATTCTGAACGCGATAGAGATCGTGGAAACGAGCCTAACACTCTAAGCAAAGGTGCTAACTCTCTTAAATGCTCGAGAACAGGGGCCAGTGTTGCATCCGATTGGTGTCCATCTACATCGATGAAAAACACATATTCCCATAATGCAGAACGCGACGGCCTAGATTCGATACGCGTCATACTCACGCCAGCATCTTCCAAAGGTTGCAGCAGGTGTCGCAGACCACCCGGCCGATGAGGTGCAGCGACTAGCAACATGGTTGAATCATGCCCACTGGATGGAATGTCTTGATCACCAACAATCAAAAAACGGGTTGTGTTGTTCTTTTCGTCTTCAATGCCTTTTTCAAGGGTGTTTAAGCCGTAAAGATGAGCTGCCGCCTCACCTGCAATGGCAGCGATTCCCGGCGCTTCCAGTGCCAACTTCGCCGCTGCAGCGTTACTGCTCTCACTGACTCTCTCAGCGTTGGGCAAATTCGCATTTAGCCAGTGCCAGCATTGAGCTAACGCTTGTGGATGTGCATGCACAGCCGTTATGTCCGACAGACTTCCGGATTGGTTCATTAGACAATGCTGAATGCGCATACTCAATTCACCACACACTCGTAAAGACGTCTGGGTCAGTAAATCTAATGTCAAATTGACAGCGCCTTCAGTTGAGTTTTCGACAGGGACAACACCAAAACGCACACTCCCTGACTCTACAACTCTAAATATTTCAGCAATACCAGCTTCAGGTATGGCTTCCACGGCATGACCAAAATGTCGATCTGCTGCAGCATGACTAAACGTACCTTCAGGACCTAAGTAAGCCACACGCATAGGCTCTTCGAGAATCAAACTTGCAGAGATTATTTCTCGAAAGATACCTTGAACCGCTGCATCACCCATAGGACCTTCATTACGGCTCGCCACTTCTTTGAGAATTTGCGCCTCTCGCTCAGGCCTATATAAGTCTGCGGACTGGTTATTGCCTTCTGCCAACCTAACTTCGGCGACTTTCAAAGCAGCCGTTGCGCGAGCGTTCAACAACGCTTGAATCTGGACATCTATTGCATCGATTTCCCGACAAATTTCTCCAAGATCCAACGGCTCATGTATGACGGAAGTTGTCTGTACTTTGGAGGGTTTTTCGGTACTCATGAATGCTCTCGTGCAAAGGATTCAAGATAGGCCAGCAACGCATCAACAGAATCATCTGTCATGGCGTTGTAGAGACTTGCACGCAAACCTCCCACTGATTTATGGCCCTTCAGCCCTATAAAATTATTAGCCTGCGCGCCGCTTAAAAATGCAGACGTTAAGGATTCATCGTTTAAACGAAACGGTACGTTCATACAGGATCGGTTGTCTTCATGAATATTATTTTCATAAAACGCATGGTCGTCTATTTGCTTGTATAGCCGATTAGCTTGTCGTTTATTCCGCTCAGCCATAGCCGCTAAACCACCCTGCTCTAACAACCACTCAAAAACCAAACCAGCGGCGTACCAAGCAAATGTAGGCGGTGTATTTAACATGGATCCAGCTTTTTCCATTGCCGCATATTGAAATACCGGAGGCAATTGAGCATGCTCGCTTCGCTCTAGTAGGTCTTTTCTAATAATAAGCAAAGTGATTCCTGCAGGCCCAATATTTTTCTGCGCACCCGCGTAAATCATGCCGTACTTAGCAATGTTTACGGGCTGCGATAAAATCGAGGATGACATGTCAGAGACGACTGGGATAGAGGAGTCAGGCAACCTGTCGTAGACAATGCCGTCGATGGTCTCATTGTCAGTAATGTGCAGAAAACTGGCGTCGTCAGCTTTTGACCACGTATCGCTGTGTGGAATACGAATAGTGGGTTCAGTTGTGCACCGAGTCACTTCAACGGTCTGAGTGAGAGGCACGCCGCTAGCTATAGCCTTTTGGGACCAATAGCCTGTGTTGGCGTAGGCAACCTTATTATTCGTATCCAAATTTTGGACACACAAGGAAAATTGAGCGCTCGCCCCACCTTGCATGAACAACACGGCGTAGTTGTCAGGAATTGCCAACAACTGTCTGAAGTTTTGTTCAGCTTTTGCTGCTATTTCAGCAAAATCACTACTGCGGTGACTCATTTCTAGTACAGATAATCCTCGCCCACGATAGTCGACAAGATCATTCTGCAAAGCGTTCAACACAGGCTCCGGCATAGTCGCCGGACCTGCGTTGAAATTGAAGCAACGCTTAGTTGGTTTTTGTATCAAGCGTTATCCAACCCATCAAATTAACCAATAACGAGCCTAGCTCGGCTCGTCATTGTTGTCGTCTGTCGACGGCTCATCATCTGTCGCATTGTCTTCATCAGACGGCTCGGATTCAGTATCAGCGCTTTCTTCTTCTACAGCATTCTCAGCTGCAGGAGCATCTGCACTTGCGTCGACACCTTCGCCTTCTTCACCCTCAAACTCATCGTCGTCTGCACTGACATCAGACTCATCGATAGGTGTTAGCTCTACAAGAGATTCACCATCATTTAAGCGAATTAAACGCACACCCTGGGTGTTTCGACCAACTGTTGAGACACCTAATACGGCGGTTCGGACTAATGTGCCAGCATCGGTAATTAGCATGATCTCGTCGTCTTCTCCGACTTGAACAGCACCAACAACAGGTCCGTTACGATCCGATGTTTTTATGTCAATAACACCCATTCCGCCACGCCCTTTGGTGGGGTAGTCCTCAGGCTTGGTTCGCTTACCATAACCATTCTTGGTTGCACTGAGTATGGTTCCTTCACCAACAACAATCAGCGCTATGACAGTGTCTTCTTCTGGCATACGGATACCGCGAACACCGGCGGCCGTACGGCCCATTTTGCGAACAGCTTCTTCATTAAAACGCATCGCCCGACCACCACTTGAGAACAGCATGACATCACTGTCGCCGGTGGTAAGCGCTACGTCTATAAGAAAGTCATCAACACGAAGATCTATGGCGATAATGCCGTTAGCACGCGGCCGTGAGAAATCAGAGAGCGCTGTTTTCTTAACAACACCTTTGCTCGTGGCAAAGACAATGTTTTGAGTCTCACTGTACTCACGCACAGTAAGTACGGCATTAACTCGCTCGTTTTCTTCCAAAGGCAGTAAGTTAACGATAGGACGGCCACGCGACCCACGGCTTGCAACTGGCAGCTCATAAACACGCTTCCAGTAGACTTTACCGACACTTGTAAAAAACAACACAGTGTCGTGCATGCTGGCGACAAATAGCTTGTCGACAAAATCTTCGTCCTTCATTGACGTAGCAGACTTGCCTCGCCCACCGCGACGCTGTGCACGATAATCAGACAGCGGTTGTGCTTTGCAATACCCACTGTGCGACAACGTAACAACAACAGACTCATCAGCGATGAGATCTTCTACAGTCATTTCAGAATGGTCGACCTGGATTTCTGTTCTGCGCTGATCGCCATACTGCTCAATAATAGCGACAAGTTCATTTCGAATAACCAGCTTCAGACGCTCTGGGTCTGTCAAAATATCTAGGTAATCTTCGATTTTCTCGAGAATTTCCTTGTATTCGGCAATAATTTTGTCTTGCTCTAGCCCAGTCAACCTGTGCAATCGCAAATCTAGGATAGCTTGCGCTTGCACTTCTGTGAGCTGATAGCGTCCGTCATGCAAACCGTAATGCTCGGCTAAATTTTCAGGCTTGGACGCTGCAGCACCTGCACGCTCTAGCATGCCGCTAACAATGCCTGGCTCCCACGTTTGTGAGACAAGCTTACCTTTGGCTTCTGGAGAGTTTTGAGACTCTTTAATAAGCTGGATGATTGGATCAATATTAGCCAATGCAACCGCAAGTCCCTCTAACACGTGCGCACGATCTCTCGCTTTACGCAGCAAGAAGACTGTACGTCGGGTTACGACCTCGCGACGATGACGAATAAAGGCTGTTAGCACTTGAACCAGGTTAAGCAGCTTTGGCTGCCCATCGTCCAAAGCAACCATGTTGATACCAAACACGACTTGTAGTTGCGTCTGCTTGTACAACTGGTTAAGCATAACTTCGCCAGCCTCACCGCGACGAAGCTCTATAACCACTCGCATGCCGTCTTTATCAGACTCATCACGTAGTTCAGTTATGCCTTCTATCTTTTTGTCTTTAACTAGCTCGGCGATTTTCTCAAGCAATCGAGCTTTGTTGACCTGGTAAGGCAATTCGTGAACAAGAATAGTGTCTTTGCCAGTCTTCTCATTGTGCTCTACCGTGGCTTTTGCCCGTATGTAGAGTTTGCCACGCCCTGTCTTGTAGGCATCTCGAATACCCCGGGCACCATTGATGATGCCGCGAGTTGGAAAATCTGGACCAGGCAGATGCTCCATGAGCTGCTCAACCGTGATGTCTGGTTGGTCGAGCATGGCAATGGTCGCATTAACGACCTCAGAGATATTATGAGGCGGTATATTGGTTGCCATACCTACAGCAATACCGGTACCGCCATTCGTTAATAAGTTAGGGATACGCGACGGCAAAACGGCTGGTTCTTTTTCAGAGCCATCGTAGTTTGGCGTAAAGTCGACCGTTTCCTGATCGATGTCAGCTAATAGCTCTTGGGTGATTTTTGCCATGCGCACTTCTGTGTACCGCATTGCAGCTGCAGGATCGCCATCTACCGAGCCAAAGTTGCCCTGACCGTCGATAAGCATGTAACGCATGCTGAACGGCTGAGCCATTCGAACCATGGAGTCATAGATTGCTGAGTCTCCATGGGGGTGGTATTTACCCATTACCTCACCGACGACACGAGCCGACTTACGATAGGGTCTGTTGTGGTCGTAGTTTTGCTCGTGCATCGCGAACAAAATACGGCGATGCACGGGTTTCAAACCATCACGAACATCAGGAAGTGCACGCGACACGATGACGCTCATGGCGTAATCGAGGAACGATTGCCTCATCTCATCTTCGAGATTGATGGGCAGAATTTCTTTGGCAAAATCAGACATGGAGCGAAGGGCCAAACAGTGTGGCGATCGGGTCAGATCAACCGTTCAATTCTATCACATCGAAGCCTGTAACAGCGGGCTTTCAGTAGCCTTGCAGCACCCGCCTTTCAACGTTATCGTGCACGCTCCCAAAACGCTTTTTGCGATACCCCATGCCAGCGAGTTCACACACCTCATCCGCCCCGACCTCCGCGCTCGATTTTCGTATCGATGCGCGCTGGCTCATCACTATGAATGAAGCCAACGACGTACTGCAACGTCACTCGCTCATCGTTGAAAACGGACGCATTACAGGCTGCATACCGTGGCAGGATGCGGAACGAGACTATGGTCACTTGCCCGCACACGACAGACGCAATGGCATCCTCCTGCCCGGGCTCATCAACGCACACACACATTTGGCGATGAACTTGTTACGCGGGTTTGCGGATGACAAACCCCTTCAAAGCTGGCTAGAGGATCACATATGGCCAACGGAAGCTAAGCACATGAGCACAAGCTTCGTGCATGACGGCACCGAACTTGCCATCGCAGAATCTCTACGCAACGGCGTGACAACCGTAAACGATATGTATTTCTTCCCGGATGTTGTCGCAAAAGCTTGTCGCGACGCTGGCATTCGCGCAACTGTCGGCCTGCTTGTATTCGATTTCCCTACCGCCTGGGCTAACAGCGTGGATGAATATTTTAGCCGAGGCCTGGCCCTATACGACACCCTAAAGGGGGACCCACTTATCAGCGCTGCCTTTGCCCCCCACGCGCCCTACACGGTCTCCCAGGGACCGTTAGAACGCATAGCAACACTGGCCTCAGAATTAGACCTACCCGTTCACATGCATGTGCACGAAACTGCCCAGGAAGTACAAGACTTCAAAAACACGCATGGCGTCCGTCCGATCCAAAGACTCGATGAAATAGGCCTATTGAGCCCATCCTTACTGGCGGTGCACTTAACGCAGCTTAACGATACCGAAATAGAGCGACTCTCCGAGAGTGGTTCTCACGCCATCCATTGCCCAGAATCGAACCTCAAACTCGGTAGTGGCCAATGCCGCGTTCCTGATCTTTTAAGAGCGGGAGTAAATGTAGCTGTCGGCACCGATGGTGCTGCAAGCAACAATGATTTGGACTTACTGGGCGAATTACGTACAGCTGCGTTCTTATCCAAGCTTATGGATGGCGATGCAGCAACACTAGACGCAGCTCGTGCACTTCGCATGGTGACTATCGATGCCGCACGCGCGCTGGGACTCGACCATGAAATTGGCTCATTGGAGCCCGGAAAATCTGCCGACTGCATCACTATCGAGCCCGATTTAGGCATGGTTCCAGTTTATGATGCACAGGCTCAAGTGGTTTACACCAACAGCAGCCCTTGCGTGCAGGATGTGTGGGTCGCAGGCAAACAGCTACTCGACAGCCGGCAGCTGCTGACACTTGAAACAGAGCGATTGCTTGCAAACGCACAAAACTGGTCAGACAAAATTTCACAAAACGATAACTTGAACTAGACAAGGCCCATCGACTCGCTAACGCCACTCGTAAGAGACTACTAGGCATTCTTCGCAAACAACGGTACTGCACCCTACATGAGCACTTCAACGAACAACGTCGACCCTGCTGAGTTGGCGAAATTTCAAGACCTGGCCAGCCGCTGGTGGGACGTAAACAGTGAATTCAAACCGCTACACCAAATTAACCCCCTAAGACTCAACTGGATCGAAGAACGCATACAGCTAGATGGCGCGGCCGTTCTCGATGTCGGTTGCGGTGGTGGCATTTTGGCAGAATCAATGGCCGATAAAGGAGCCGATGTATTGGGCATTGATCTCGCGGAGGCACCTCTTGCAGTCGCTAGACTCCATGCGTTGGAATCGGGCGCCACACTCGAGTACCAAGAAATCTCTGCTGAAGATTGCGCTATAGCCAACCCCTCTCACTTCGACGCAGTCACCTGCCTTGAAATGCTTGAGCATGTTCCTGATCCCGCCTCCACCGTAGCGGCTTGCGCTGCCATGGTTAAACCGGGAGGCCGCGTATTCTTTTCCACGCTCAATAAAAACCCCAAGTCATTTCTGTTTGCCATCGTCGGGGCTGAATACGTATTAAACCTGCTTCCGCGTGGCACTCATGATTGGAAGAAGTTCATTAAACCCTCTGAGCTTGGTAACCACTGCAGAGCAGCTGGTCTTAGGGTCGATGAGATCATCGGCTTGACCTATAATCCTTTGACCAAACAGTACAAATTGAAAGACGATGTCGATGTCAATTACATGATTGCGACCACACGGATATCGTAAACACCAACGTGATCACCATAGAACAAGGGAGCAGTCTGTATTACAGTCTGCTCTGGATAAAACCCGACGCAAACGAGCGTTTTGTCCACCGCCTAAATCTCATTAAGTCTTTGAATACCACTCTGGACGATGTTCAGGAAGCGCAGGTGGCAGAGCAAAAAATTCATTGGTGGCACGAAGAGCTTCAGCGCATGTGTGAGGGTGGCGCTAGGCACCCAGCCACCACTGCCTGCCAAGCAGAAGCCTCTGCATTAAGCGGGCACGCTACCGGATACGAAAACCACCCATTTATGGCAGCGTGTCTGTCGCTATTGTCTAGCGTTTCAAACGCACGTTTTACACCACCGAAAACGCTTGAAGATCATCATGCTCAGCTGATTCAAAACTACACCGCTAGACTCGCATTACTGAGCCATGCACTAAGCGATAACGCTGACGATTTAAACTTACAATCTCATCCCGCAGTCGCCGCGATCGCGCTAGCAAAACACGAACAACTAATACGGCTACCCACGCTACTCCACCGCGGCCACGCGATCTTCAGCGATGACATTTACAAAGCCCACAATATTGGCCCGAGCGATTTAGCTGCAGGCGTTCGTGTAGCGCCCCCGACTGACGAACAAGCAACCACCAAACAAGCAAGCTCCGTTGGGGGAATTCCCATCGTGGAAGACAAACCTGGCAAGCAGTCATTACTAAAAGCTGCAATTGATGACACTCTCGCCACCTTCGAGACATCCACCACAAACAACGACGTTCAAGCACGCTACAAAAAAGAACCACTATTACCGATTTGGCGCTTACTTGTCTTACGTCATAAACAACTCACTCTCTGGCAAAAGAAGCAACCCAACCTTCTAGTCGAGCATATGACACTAACGCCTATCGCTAAGTTTTTTCATGCTTGGCGTAATCGTCGATAGCAAGACAACTACTGATACAGCTATGCAAAATCCAAACTACACCGCATGCCAACACGCTCAGAAGAGCTATACCCTGCCACCAGGGTGTCTTGATAGCAAAGTGATCCTAATCACCGGAGCAACTGGCGGCCTGGGTACAGCGTTAAGCAAAGCATGCGCAGAAGCAGGAGCCACCGTTGTACTCGCGAGCCGCAAACTTAAAAAACTTGAGAAACTCTACGATGTCATAAAAGGCATTGGACAACGCGAACCCGCAATGATCACACTTGAGCAGGACAAAGCAGGCCCTAGTGAATACATAGAACTTGCTGACATGCTGCAGTCAGAATTCGGCGCTCTAGATGCCATGGTGCATACAGCAGCAGACTTAGGAACACCTACGCCTCAAATGGCCATTGAGCACGCTGAGTGGACGCGGGTCATGAACGTCAATTTGACTAGCGCACGCCTGCTATCTCTTTATTGTCTCCCGTTGCTATCTCAATCGAGCCTAGCGAGCATTACCTATTTGCTCGACTGTAAAACCACTGCCTACTGGGGTGGCTATGGTGTTTCCAAACAAGCCCTTCAAGCATTCATGCATATGCTGGCCGATGAACATGAAGGAAAACGAGACGCCGACGGCAACCCTATACTGGCTATCAACGGTTATGACCCAGGCGCTATGCGTACGCCTCTTCGTCGACGTGCTTTCCCTGGAGAATTGGAAGCGGAGACAATGCCGCCGGATGTAAAAATGGGTCCATTGCTGGCGTTAATCATGAGACAACAGCGAATGCTTACTGGCACCGCACTGCAGTGGCAATAACAGGTACAGAGAAACCTATGGTAAGTGCACTCAATTTTACGTTAGCACTGCTTCAACATGACCCAACCCCTGCAGCCGTTAACACTAGCATCGCACGCATTGGCAAAAGCCTAGAAGATAGCTCAGCGAACAATGCCGACATGCTGGTAGTACCCGAAGCCAGCTTAACGGGCTACAACATACCGCTCGACACAGCTCTATCGGTGGCTGTTGAGCGTGAGTCGGCTACGACGGAGCAGCTGCAAGCGCTATGTCAGAAAACTGCAACAGCCCTCACCTATGGTTTTATTGAGCGCGAGGGAAAGCAACTCTTCAACACAGTACAAATAATAGATGCGAGTGGCGAAATCAAAACTCACTATCGCAAAACACATCTTTGGGGTGAATTAGACCGATCACTATTCCAACCAGGCGATACCTACTCGGACATTGTTGACATCAACGGCTGGAAAATTGCGCTTTTAATTTGTTACGACATTGAGTTCCCAGAAAATGCCAGACACCATGCATTAAAGGGCTGCGAACTATTGCTAGTGCCAACCGCCTTAATGACTCCTTGGACATTCGTAGCTCGACACATGGCTAAAGTACGCGCCGCCGAGAATCAGTTGTACTTAGCCTACGCGAACTATTGCGGGGCAGAAAACCCCATTGAATATGTTGGCAACAGCTGCATAATTGGGCCCGATGGTGAGGACCTCGCACGAGCGACAGATAAGCCTGCGCAGCTATATGCAACGTTAAGTAAGTCTGCCATTGAACAGATTCGCAAGAAGCTTCCTTATCACCAAGATAGACGACCAGAGCTGTATTCTGCTAACTAGCTTTTCAGCACATTTACATCAAGATTCTTGTCGATAAAACAATTACATCGACGCCTATTATTGTTGCTGCAGCTTTTCTTGACTGAGATATGCTGCTGAGCTGTTTATTAAATAAACAAACAGTGTTAGCGAAATAACGGGAAACCACAATCTAGTTTCGTTGACCAAACCAAATATAAGCGTGTTGACAAATAACAGGAAGAAAAAGAGCGCCCCCGATTTTGCCCCCGTACTCTTTGATAAGAATAGTATTTTCAGATGAAAAGCGACACAAAGCCAAATAGGTATGGTGTGAATTATATTTTTATCAAAAAAGTTACTTAGCATAAGCTGCTTAAGATTCTCAAATAGATAAAAGTGGTTACCTATCAGTTGATGCTCGAAGTCGTTACCGGTCTCCAACTCGACAAATAAGTAATCTCGCACCAGTTTCGTGTACACAATGCCGAAGAACAGTGCAAACAAGCCAACACCAATTCGTTTTATCGGAAACAGGGAAATACTTTTTTTCCAACTACCCTCTACGTTAAAAACGCAAAGAACTGAGGCCATCATATACGCCACAGGTAAGAACAATGCACTCTCCCGATTCAAGAGCGCCAACGGATAAATATACAGTAAATATTTAGGGTCTTTTTGCAACACCAACACAAAGGCTGCAAACGTTAAAAACAAAATATCAAAAACATCCCACGTAAAAAGCCATTCATGCTGCAAGCCTGCAAAGAAAAACGACCATATCAAAATAGCGACTAGTGAAACGTCTATTTTCACACCTGCTATTCGTAATAGTATAAACAACAGCGCATTGTGTATCGCAAGGCATCCTGCAATGATGGTCAGCATACTCTGCTCCAATGTTAGCCATGGAACAGCGTAATTAATAAATAGAATTAGATAAGGCCCTAAAAGTCTATTTTGGAAAGCACGCCAATCTGCTCGCCCCTGCGTAATGTCCAAATTCCCCTGTAACAATTCAGCCCAATTTGTATGGAAATAGAAGACTAAATTGAACGTAAAACCGGCAATAAACCCAAGGCATAGAAATACGTAAAATGCACTAAATATGCTTGCCCGATGATTCATATTTTCAACTTCTTAAATATTTGCTCAGGTATCGTTGAGATGATGAGCATTATCAATTGCCAAATTGAACGAACATACACAACGTTTTTTTTGCGTACCGTAGCTTTAAACACAGCGTCGGCAACTTCAACAGGTTCTGCCGTAAGCGCGGGTGGCAGAGAGAGTGCCTCGGTCATTTTCGTATTAACAAAGCCCGGCAACACCGTGATCACGTGAACACCTTTTGTCGATAATCGATTTCTTAACCCGGATAAAAAAGCAGAAAATCCAGCCTTAGCTGACCCATAAACATAATTACTAGCACGCCCTCGAATTCCAGCTACGGAACTTATACCAACTAGTGTTCCTGATCCGCGCACCTCAAAGCAATTAGCTAAATGTGAAAAGATACTAGCTGGGCCTTCAAAGTTGCTTCTCATCACTTGAATGGCGGATGCCACATTTTCTTCACTTTCGGACTGATTCCCCATTAAACCAACCGCACAGACAGCAACAACCGGAAGTTCCTCCAGACCTTCGACAAACGACAAATGCCTGTCTATTGCTAGTACATCGAACTCATGAGTCGTAACGCTTACTCTATGACGGAGTGCCAAGTCACTCACATAGCTTTCCATATCAGACATTCCTCGAACAGCAAGCTGTATGGAGTATCCGTCGGCAGCAAATTTATGCGCTATCGCTTTGGCAATATCAGAGCGAGCCCCTAGAATAAGAACATTCCCTTTGTTCATAGTCCTAACCTTGTCGATTGCATAGATTCAAAGTTTTGGTTCATGCCACTATTTTCACGCATACTGATGAAATCGGTAACTCGTGAATCGCTACTTCGAAAAGTGCTTTTACTCATTCTTGCGTCTTTGGCCAAATAGAACCGACCACCGTACTGCAAGGTTATTTGTTCTAGCCTATCCATCAGCTTCATGTTTCGACCATTTACTGGAAAATCTAACGCCAAGGTATATCCACTCATTGGAAATGAGATTCCACCAGCACTCTCGCCTAATCGTTTGAGCACTGCCAGAAAAGAGCCACCGCCTGTGCTAGAGATTTCAGTAACCAGTTCATGGAGCCCTTCAGAAGATTTTTCTAGCGGTATCACACACTGAAATTGAAGAAATCCTCTGCGGCCGTAAATTTTGTTCCACCCCAAGAGCGCATCTAGTGGATAGAAAAAACTGTCCCAGCTAACCAAACGGGTACCCTTCGTTTTTTGTCCATACCTAAAGTACATAGCATTAAATACTTTTACTGTTACCCGGTTTAACAAGCAACGAGGCAACGCAACTGGGAGCGTCCACTTAGCTCTATCAACGTGCTTAAAAAGGGTTTTCTTTTGCACGTCATCTAACACACTTTCGTGCGCATGTTCGCCCAACATAACAATAGAGCGTCCAAGGCTACCACCACTGCTTAAACAATCAATCCAAGCAACCGAGTAAGTTGATGAGAGGTTGTTTTCAAATGCATCAATAGCCTCATTTAAGTTTTTCACGGGAACAGTGGTCTGAGCTATCCATGCCGACTCAATTGGACGCAAACGAATTGCTACTCTTACTATTATCCCAGTCAGCCCCATCCCGCCAATAGTCCAGGAAAACAACTCACTATTTTCTTTCCGAGAGCAACGTATCATTTTGCTAGAAGCATCGATTATTTCGAACCAATCAACATAGTTGTACATGCTGCCTTCCAAGTGATGATTTTTCCCATGCACATCTGCTGCGAGCATCCCACCCAGTGTCACGTATTTAGTCCCTGGAGTCACATACGGGAAAAAACCCAAAGGTAAAAAACTGGATATCACATCACCGAGCAAGACACCAGCTTCAGCCACGAGAGTGCCAGTCTGCGTATCGAACGAAATCATTTTATTGAAATGTCGCGTACTGATTGTATTGAAAGCGCTTACAGCGCTATCTCCATAAGAACGGCCATTCCCACGAGCAACTGCAGAGCCTGCCGCAACAAATTCTTGAAGCTGCTCAATACTTCGAGGAGCTGACTCCCTTACATTATGCGTAGGGTAGCGCCCCCAACCTGAGAGCTTCATTACTAACGCCCCCCAACACTTTTTGTAAACACGAAACGTCGATCTAGGAAGTATTTCAGCGTATTCCCCAAAGTTAAACCTAAAATTGCACCTAATTCTCGCATTGCATCTGTTTGCCAGTGCAACCAAAATGCTAATTCGGTTCCCCAAAAAATAACTGTAGTAATCAGCCCCATGCTTGAATATAGAATAAATTGCTTCCCCGTAGAGCGAACATCACTAGCAGGCTGGTCGAATATCCATTGTTTATCCAAGACAAACTTAAGCAACAACCCAGCGAGGGTGCCAATCGCAATAGCGACAACAAGTATAGGCAGCTCACTACCCAGCATTAGAACGACACGTTGGGCACCAAGGTTGACAAGCATGGCAATAATACAAAAAATGATGTAACGGAATATCATCATGGCATTTAAGTTACATTGCAGCACTTATGGCGAAACCAACAACAGCAACAATACACACTAAGCTACGTCGATCTTTAAACGCATATACGATAGGATCGTCATTCATAAAACCTCTATGAGTGACAAAAATGATATGTGTCAACCAATAAAATAGTACGAGACAAGCTCCCAACATATATTCAGGATTTGTGTACAAATCAAGAACTGCAGGAGAATTCAGGTACATTGCCAAAAGTAAAACCGATAGGTATCCAGATGACAAAGCCATGGCCTTCATAAACGGAATATCATCGACATGGTATCCACGTCCGGTGGCTTTTAGCACTCCTCTGTCGTGACAGTCTTTTAATTCAGCCCACCTTTTAATAGCTGCCAATGAAAAGAATAGAAATAAAGCAAAAGCCAGCAGCCAGATAGACAAAGGCACGCCAGATGCAACACCACCTGCAATGATTCTAAATGTGTACAAAGCTGCCAACAAACATATATCTAGAATTAATTTTCTTTTAAGGTATACAGAGTACGCAGTTGTTATTGCGTAGTACCCGCAGAGAAGTAGAAAAAACTGAATGTCAAAAATCAAAAACGCAGCGAACAAAGCTAGAACGAGCAACCCCAAGCTCATAAGCATGCCATTTATGAGTGATATATCCCCAGCAGCTATTGGGCGATATTTTTTACGTGGATGAGCTCTGTCGGAAGTAATATCGAGCAAATCATTCACGATATAAACACTTGAAGCTACGGCACTAAATACAAAAAAAGCGAAAACCCCACTTAACAAAGTTTGAGCCGAAAAATTTTGCGCCGCTATCAATGGCAAGAAAACCAGTATATTTTTAACCCACTGGTATGGGCGCAGAGATCTAATAAAAGGATTTGATTTAGTTTCAAGTGTATTGAGATGCTCTACTCTCAAACCAAAACTCTCTACAGCATCGGCAATATTTTTTGAAACATCTACGGTTATAGCCTGGCTTGCCTTTTCCCATACAGGTAAATCCGCTTTACTGTCACCTATATAGATATAGCCATTGTCAGCGTAACGCTGCTCAAGAAATTCAGCCTTGGCTCCACCTTTTAAATTATGAGTTCCGTTCGAACCATGTATTTCGTCAAACAAACCAACATGGTTTCCAATCAACTCAGCCAACGATTGATCAGCTGCGGTTACTAAGGCACATCTCCCCCCCGAAGCCTTCCACTTTTCCACATATTCAATAACAACTTGGTTAAATGGCAGAGTTTCTACACAGATATCTGACAATCTAGCCAGCTCTGCTTTAATCGCCGCACGTCCATTCTTAAGTGCAAGCAGCGACTTGAAAGCTCCAACTACATCTATTTCGATAGCCGACCAAAGACTCTCATATAAAGAATCGGTTCGAAGCAGAGTGCCATCAAGGTCAACAACAAGAATCGGTCGAGCTTGCTTTGACATGTATTCAAAAGCGGGTGTATTCATAAGTAGTCACAATGGAAAAACCCCGAATATCGACGTCAAACACTTAACGCTTCAACAAGGTTTCTGACGCTAGGAATCGTAATATCCTAGTGACGAATGGAAAGCCATAGCAAACGTTAGCCTATTAACGCCAATAAAGGTGAAATCGACAAATAGAACATACCGACCAGTCTACCTTGTACTTAGTCAATCCAATATTTATGTTACAACCAACTACTCACCCACTATTTCAAAAGACCTGATGTCTCCTCAGACCATGTCACTGCAGACTGATAGATCTGTCCAAGTCTTATCGCGTTAGGCTCTTCCACCGCAATTGATCCACCTGTTTCAAAGACTTTGAGTAGCTCTAGCATGCGCCCACCCTCACCCGCATGGTTTACGAGTTCATCGCGCATTTGTTCGCTAACAGCGATTGAGCCAATAGCATCTTGCATGGACTGCCCCATGAATACATCTAGCAGAGAGAGCAAGCCGAACGTAAAGTAGTTCGCGGCAGGTAGCGATGTCTCTTGTGCTAATTGCTGACAGAATCTTGCCCGAGTCAGGGCCAACTTAATCACTTCAGAGGGCTTATCGTCCATTTGACTCATGACCAGCAAAGTCACCCAGTTTCTAATGAGCTCCCGACCCAATAAGACAGCAGCATGCTGAATAGAAGTCACTTCCGCTCTTAACCCATTAATGGGCGAGTTGACATATTTAAGCGTTCTAACACCAAGCGATACATCTCGACCCACTATCTCAGCTAAGTCTTCAATAGTGGCGTTCGGATTGTTGAATTCAGCCATAAGCTGTAACAACGCCACTCTATTTTGCGGTAGCTTGGCACCCGTTATTATCTTAGGTTTTGCGAAAAAATAACCCTGAAAATAATGAAAGCCATAACTGCGTAGCTCCTCGAATTCCTCATGGGTTTCAACTCGCTCAGCCAGAGAATATCGACCTGCTTCTTCGTCTAATAAACGATAAGCCTTCAACTCTTCCATTGAATGGTCGGTAATGTCATATTTAATAATTTTGGCTAAGGGTAGAAGCCGCGCAAAGCGCTCCTTGTCCACAAAATCATCTAAGGCGATCGTATGCCCCTTGTCAATCAAACTCTTAACGCCTGCTACAACAGCATCGGTGACTTCGACTGTTTCTAACACTTCTAAGACACACCTTTTCGGGGGCATCAGATCGAGCAATTCAGTATTGACTAAAAATTCATCTGTCAGGTTCACGAAGGCAAAGCCGTTACCTACCAGATTATCCATGCCGACCTCCACAACGGCATTAAATAGAACGTTGGAGGTTGCTGTTTTTCCGTCAACGCTTGGATCGTACGCATTGCTGTTGGACGATCGAAACAGTAGCTCGTAACCATACGTTTCGCCGTTGGCACACAATATCGGTTGCCGTGCTATGTAAAACGCGCTCATTTACAATATGATCTCGTAGCCATGGACTCATCAAATGATGGGCTTGTTAAGGGCTATCGACCTCTATGCATAATATTGTACGGTTACACACCCCAATAGATAACCTGTACTACGGTTAGCACGTATCACTTAACATCGTTCAAGCCAGCATTCACAATATTCTCGCGCATAGAGAGACATTGCTCTAGAACAAGCTTACGGTTATTTCCAGTGGTTCTTGTCAACATTAAATTACCAGCCATAGCGTTATGCCGGCCAGAATTCGCTAACACATGAAAAAGCTCATGGGCTAGGCCTATACCGCGATCTTTCAGGGCGAGCGTTAACCAGACTGAATCAGACAACCAAGCTCTATTACGTGTATTGGCTTTGCCAAAGGCTTCTGCATCATAGGCTTGATTCATACGTGTATCTCTCGCAAACACCACTGTAGCTTGCCTGTTAGGTCCACTTAACCTCACAGCATCCATCAACGTTTTGCTGGCACCAGTTTCTAAGTCGCTCAAATAATCTGGCACATCGATGTACCGAATGTTAACCGCCTTGAATACGACATCACACTGAGACAATATCGTTTGCGCCTCATCCAAAATTAAACGCACCGTGTCTGCCGACCATTGAGAGTCCAACACAAGCACATCAAGTGGAATAGATAGCGTCTTTAACGCAGACATTTCTGAAGCGTCTTTGCCAAGCATTTGAGGTGCCACCCATTGTGTTTCGCTTGCAACACTAATGTTGTTTATCGCATCAAGCCTAGGGTCATGGATGTACCCATGCCCTATTTGCCGTGGTGCTGCACCATTGGCAAACTGACGACGAATTTCTCCCATTAAACCATCGGCATCAAGCGTTGGCGATTGCCTTAACAAACGTGCGGCCAATGCAAGTACTCGGGGCACGGCATAACTACTACCCGAAACTAAACGCTTAGCGCCATTGAATGTCGTAACGCTCTGCATTTCAGCAGGTACTAAATAATCAACACTAGACCGTCCCCAATTGACACCGTCAGCAGGTTTGACAAAATCATCGGCTGACGTCACGACCAACATGTTCGGAATATCCAGCGATGCGGGGTATACGGGTTCTTGATCTATATTGCGACCATTGTTGCCAGCCGATGCAATGAACAATATATGAGGGTACAGAGCGGCTGCAGATTCAAAAACCGTCCACTCCTCTTTTTTATTTCCGCCCAACGGCAGCCCTACTATACGAACATCATTTGCATCGGCATGTTCAAGTAATTGCGCCATGCGTTTCATATCAGGCCTTGGGTAACGATAAGGCACTAATTTTACAAACGGCGCTTCACTGATTAGTAGCGATGCGGTTTGTGTGCCGTGTCTTTGTATCTGCCCAGAGCTTAAGGGATGCGAATCAAACGGATATTCATCCATGTCCCAAAAATCATAGCCGACGAGCTGACCATCGCGGGTGCGAGCTAGTGATCGTTGTATTTGTGGGAGCAGATAATTTACCCCCGAGTCCACCAAGGCCACTCTTATAGAAGGTGCACTTGCAACGACTACATCCGGCACTAGTGGCAGAGGCGGGTCGCCGGCCAAAGATGTATCTGCAGCGTAGGCATCCATGCCTAAAGAACAGCACAACGCAACGAACGATGCCCTGAAAAACGTCGTTAGTGGAAGCTGCACTGTGTCTCCCCCGATTACTTAGATATGAGCTCGGGCAAACATAGCCTCACCCTGCTCATCGACAATTTGTTGAGCTTTTCGATTGGAATGAGTAATAGCTGCATCTCTATCCGCATGGTTGTCAGCCCGTATGAATTCTGCCGACTTCAGCTCACCATCTATTTCTTTGGATATTTTCCCTGCCGTTTTAAACTGACCACCTTCCTGCAATGGTGCTGATGTGATGGTGAAGCCCTTGTATTCAACAGGCTCAGCAGGTTCAGCGACAGCAGGCTTACCGTCACCTGATCCAAATAATTTCCCCAAGAGCGATCCTAAGCCCATATTTCTTCTCCAGATTGTTCGAGCATCATTAAAATTTTCAACCATAATACCTGTCCTATCGACGGTATTACTCATTAACTGACTCTCAGCAAAGCATACAGACTCGCGTGTACACCACTACTTACGAATCTCCCATCGGCATCCTCACATTGGCTGCGGATGAAGACGGGCTCAGGCATATCGTATTCCCGGCGGGTAGTCGAGCATTCGAGACGCCAGAACACTGGGAAAACAAGTCGGAACACTTTATTCAAGTGAGCACAGAGTTGGATGAGTACTTTGCAGGTACTCGGCAAATTTTCGATGTAAAGCTTGCCCCTGAAGGAACTGAATTCCAACGTTCGGTATGGGAAGCACTGTTGGCAGTTGAATACGCAGAGACCTGCTCATACGGAGATATCGCGCATCAATTGGGTAAACCTAAGGCCAGCCGCGCCGTGGGAGCCGCCAATGGCGCAAACCCCATTCCAATCATTGTTCCCTGCCACCGAGTCATTGGTGCCGGCGGCAAACTGACAGGATTTGGCGGCGGATTGCCAACCAAGGCCTGGCTGCTAGCCCACGAGCGCGGCGAAGGTCAGCTGTTCGAGTTCACCAACCCATAAGCTTGCCAACAAGCCCAGGTTTTAGTGAACTGCGGCACTGCTCATACTGTGTTGTGTAAGTCTGAGAGCGAGCCTGCACCCTTGTTGCAACCTTAATCAGCCAAGGTTTTTTTGCATAAGACTTCCGAGCGAACCCAGTTGGCCCTTCGTGATAATTAAGATACAGGTTGTACGCATCGGCGGTGGAAACACCGTTTTGCTTTGACGAATAACGAATGTACCAGTGAATAAAATCGGTCGCGTCAGCAAAATCATGTCTTACCCGCCAATAGTCTCCCGTGCTACGAAGATATTGCTCCCACGTGCTATCCAGCGCCTGAGCATAGCCATAGGCTGAACTCAGTCTTCGCCAAGGGATGAACCCAAGGAGTTTGCGCCTAGGCGGCTTGGCTTTGGCCCGAAAAGTAGATTCCTGATACATAAATGCCATTGGGATGTGCATTGAGGTTCCCCATTTTTTCTGTGCATTTACAGCAGCCTTATGCCAACCTCTCTTTTCCTTAAAAACAGAACACACGTTGCTCGCATCACGCGGCTTGGCTGTCGCACAGGCAGAAACTGTCAGCACTAGAGCCAGCATTAAGACAAATCGGAAAAACAGGCGTGTTGCGTTAGAACTCTTCATGTCGTTAAGTGTAGTGAGCAAATACGAACTCGTAACTAAACGTTAGATGACAAGCATGCAAACAAATACCCTCCCCCCAGAGAACGCGCCTTCACCCGGCCTATATAAGCACTATAAAGGTAACCTTTATCAGGTTCTTGGAATGGCGAGACACTCTGAAACCGAGGAATGGTTGGTGGTCTATCAGGCACTCTACGCTGAGAAAGGCTTTTGGTTGCGGCCGCTTTCCATATGGCTAGAACCCGTCACGCAAGAAGGCGTCGACCCTCAAAACGCGGTTACTCGTTTTAGCCTGGTGACTGCTAACCAGGTAAGCCTTGAGCAGTTAACGCTAAACAGTTAACAAAATCAGAATAACCCCCTCGCGTTACATATAAATTCGACAACTCATGGGCGTAGTAATTGCGGATCGCATGGCAGCAACTTTGAATAACGCCTGCCATGCAATTTGTTCGACTGATTTCTGTTTTAACTACGCTCTTATTTACAGCTGCCTGTGCAGCCGTCTCGCCGTCTCCTCCAGAACCCGAGCGGCAAGCAGAGCCTGAGTTGATGCAGGTTATGCCCGAATCGGTGAAATCCTTTGAGCTGCGAGGCTACAAGTACTTCAATGATGGAAGCGGCTATTCCATTCGTTATGCCAATGAGCATAAGCAACGATTAGCTGATCTTTTTATCTATGACGTTGCGCAGGAAAATGCGGCTCTAGATCACGACGAATTAGTGATTGGTTCAACTCGAGCCACTATGGATGCCATTAGTGAGGCTGCCAAGCAGGGCCACTATGCCAATCTCAATGTGATTAACGCCGTTACCCACTCTCAAGGTCCGAGGACCATAGCCAGAGTACAGGCAACCTACCTACGACAAAATCTTGCTTCATATACGCTTGTCTATCAAACGGAATACAAAGGGAAGCTACTTAAGGTCCGTGTGACCATGCCTGATAACGATAGTAACCGGAACAGCACCGAATGGGATCAATTCACCGATACGGTTTTCAGCACCGTGATTGATGATTTGGATAGCACCGAGTTAGCCGCAGCAAACCCTCAGACAGAAGCGTTGTAACTCAGCCTTCGGCGAATCAAAAGAGACCCAAGCCACACTATTAATTCTAGGTGGTAGTTAGTTGGGAACGACGTCACGTTTCCCAACTGAGCCAAACTCAACCTCAGCATAAGAAAAATCGCTTTATTTACATATGCTTAGCGATGTTTTTGCGCGCCTGTCAATTTTTCAACACTCACGAATTGATTTTATCTTATTGATTAATATACTGTTTTCATAAGTAACGTCCCTATTTGCACTGCACTTAAACTCGCAGTACAGTTCTCGGCATGTTGTTGACGCACAGCGATCAACACGCTTAAAACAGCTGACAAAGATCAGCGACGAACGGGATTTCAAATAATGAAAACGCAGATTTTCAAACTAGTTGCTCTTACTCTTTTCGCTCTTG
>CALKLO010000077.1 GCA_937991945.1 uncultured Granulosicoccus sp. | reverse complement strand
ACTGTTCAGTAGCTGTAAATTGCTCGCAGTAACTTGACTAAAATGCATCCACTTGCGATTCATTAAAAACTGTTTACCGTCCTGTGAAACAGCAGCGCTCAGATGATTGGCCACCGACTCGTGCATATCCATCCGATATAAGCAACGAAAAGCGGCTGCAAGATCTACACGAATCTGTTGTTCTGTTTGCATGTTTTACTCAGCGCCGTTCGGGTATTTAGCACGCAAAACACGGTACTTACTGCGTAACTCACCACGATCAACATAACAGCCGCGCAAGTAACGATCACCACTACCCTCCAGATAAGCGGCTCGGCCATGGGCAATACGGTGATTATCAAAAACAATACATTCACCCGCATGCAACCTGAACTTCATCAAGTATTTAGGGTCTTGCATCATGCGTCCAAATTGTCGAAATGCAGGATAAAGGGCGTCCATTATTTTTTGATCAAAATCAAAGATGCCTGATAAATGCTGGCTAAAATTCACGCCGCTTACTTCACCATTATTGGCGTCTATTTCGATAATGAATTGTCGGGAACGTACATCATGATCTTTAGTGGTATAGCGAAAAGGAACCCTTAATTCGGTGAGCAACTTAAAATGCTCAGGGAACTCAGCCTTCAATTTATTGGCAACTGCCATGGCATCCACAAACAAGCTATCCCCGCCTTCCGCATCATTAATTCGGCAATGTAAAAATTGCACACCTGGCGGTAGTTCTTCTGGAGGCAAATCGGTATGTAGTTCTAGCGATTTGCTCGTGTAGGCAAGATTCTCAGGATCAGCCTTTGAAAACACATCAAATTCATGGCCGGAAAAGGAAGCGCGTACCGTTCCAATTAAGTTACACAGATCCTTAAGCCCTTCATTCGAATCTGGCAGTCCCTGCACAATTGAAACACCCTCATCCAGCAGCGACTCTGTCCAGTCTGCAACGCTGGCAGGGTTATTAACTAAGTCCGTATAGTCAAACCGCGCCATCTTGCTGTAGTGATCGCTGTACCACGGCACACGTGTGCGCACCGCAATATCGGGAAGATATTCGCCATTTGACCACCGCTCCAACCAGGCTAACGAAAACAGACTTTGGTGGCCATCTTGCCACACCAGTTTCAAGTCACCTGATACGACCTCAGCGTGTTGAGCTGACAAATCGTCCGGCTCTTCTAGAACATCGAAGGTGCGCTCCTGTGTAACCGAATCCCACGATGTTGCACAATTATCCCGTAGCCAAAAATAATTGAAATACGCTGTTGCTTGGGGAAAAGTCAATTCCAGACCGGTTTCGAGTAATTTGACTGTGTTCATAGCAGTGTCTTTTATAACATAACCATGATTATATAATAGAGCTGTTATTGTCTGTCAATGCCTAAAATTGTAAATCATGATCAACGACGAAAAAGTATTGCTATTGCAGCAGCGGAAGTCATATCCCGCAACGGCCTGGAATCAACCAAACTAACCGACATCGGCCGCCTGGCAGGCGTTACCACCGGCACTATCACCCACTACTTTGATGATAAAGATGCGGTACTAACCGCCGCGCTCGAAGTCGCCTACGACATCATGCTAGAGCGCATTAACGAGGTAACCAAACAATCTGAATACAGTGTGTTTGACGTCTTATCTAAAGCCCTACCCACCTCTAAGAAGTCCCGTCAGGCGATGACGGTATGGTTGGCATTTTGGAGTCGCTCGATAACCGAACCTAAGGTCGCTCAACAGCAAATTGCGTTTCATCACAGTTGGCAAGAAATTGTAAACGAACAGCTACTACGCTATTTCAGCTTACACAACGAACCCCTCCCTGAAAGTCTCGACGACATAAGTCAGAGCTTAACCGCTCAGATTAATGGCTTGATTATTCGCGGACTTGTCGACACCCCTGACTGGCCCACCGAACGACAACATCGGGTGCTGCAAAATTACTTAAGCACTTTAGGGATCCGCTGAAAAGTAGTTCCTCGTGAATGACATACTTCGTTTGACACTATTAGATTGAGGAAAGAATGGTGCCTACGATCTATTTCACCCATTATTATTAGCACTATATGCAATACCAGCTCAAGAGTGAGAAGGCGATCTATCAATGTTATAAAGTCGAGTAACAATCACAGTAGTTGCTGACAGCCTGATCAGCTGTCACATTTGCGTATTGTGCCAACAAAGATCCATTTGGCACTGCTGTGGAAATGACGTTTACGGTAGGCATTGACTCGGTTCGGTTATCGAATACGAATGGCTATCGAAATACGCGAAATGATTGCCACTAATCTCAATGTAATACTAATCTCGTACAGGTGTGGGCGAAAAATCTAAATAGCCCAATCAAATTTATTCCGTGAGAATTCAATGCTACGACCCACTCTCCTTCTGGCAAGCCTTCTGGCCAGTTGTACCACTACTACTGAGCCGGAAGAAAACGCACCCGCACATCACCGCCTAGACGGTACTTTTGCCAACACCAACGGCGAAGCTATAGCTAAACCGTTAAGCGATCTTATCAAGTGGCAACGCGACGCTCCTGATGTCACACCGATTAAACTACCTAGCGTACCGCCTAACGTTAACGCCCTCGCCAACCCAAGCACACCACAGATTACATGGATTGGTCACAGTACATTTCTGCTACAGGTGGATGGCCTGAATATTATCACTGACCCCATGTTTTCTGTGCGGGCGTCACCAGTCAGTTTCGCAGGTCCCAAACGTACCACGCCACCCGCCCTGTCGATAGAACAGCTACCCCCTATTGATATAGTCTTGATCTCGCATAATCACTACGACCACCTCGACAAACACAGCATCAAGGCATTGCAAGCCAAACAAGCAGACAATCCTCCGCATTATTACGTACCACTAAGACAGAAAGCTTGGTTCGATAAATTAGGCATTACGCAGGTCACCGAGTTGGACTGGTGGGATAGCGCGGCAATAGGTAATGTCACACTGCATGCGGTTCCTGTACAACATTGGACCAGCCGAAGCCCCTTCGATCGAAACAAAACGCTGTGGGCGGGGTTTCTCATTGACTCACCGAGCCTTCGTACCTTGTTTGTTGGCGATAGTGGCTACTCAGACGACTTCAAAGCCATCGCACAACGGCTGGGTAAAGTCGACTTAGCCTTAGTGCCTATTGGAGCCTACGACCCTCGATGGTTTATGGAGGCGGCCCATATGAATCCGGAAGAAGCCTTGCAAGTGGTGCAGGATGTGGGAGCTAAGCGCGCCATAGCAATGCATTGGGGTACCTTCCCACTCACTGACGAACCCATGGCCGAACCTGCAGAACGTGCCGCAGCGACGGGTATAATTGAGACGCCTAAACCCGGTCAAACCCTCGATTTAAGCGATCTCCTTGTTCAATGAACACTATCTGTTGTGCAGCGCTATTGGATATTTTGTTGCAGTTCCACGCTGTTTGATTGTAAGTCGGATCAAAAAAGCATTGCTACCTGACGAGTCCCGAATGACTCTGGAAATAGTCATTAGCGTCTCTCTATTTGTCTCCGGCCTTCACTGGGGAGCTTAAGCTTGGTTGTTTCTAGATCCTAGAAATGCGCAAGACTTTGCGTTGGTGTGCGGTGCAATTCTAGGCGTCATTGCATCGTTCTTTTTATTTTTTCTACCCGGCCGCTTATCTGTTGTGTTTTCGCCATCACTGCATTCAGCCTTGTTATCCTAAAACTTGCTGTTGTTGGAAGTTGGGCGCCCAGAGAAGCAAGTATGACGAAATAAGCTATTACATCGAGCAGATTAATTTTTTACATCGGTGCTTTCTTATTTCACCCCAGTGTATTCACATTATTCTTTATCACTCTCATACTAAATTACTACGCCAACGCAACTATTTCACAAGATGATTAATTCATATAATCACTCCTGTTTGGTTCCAAAATATTCGTGATGCACCGAAGTGTTTCTGGCAGCCAAGATTCTTCGATTGATGAATCAATGGTGCCTTCGATCTATTTCCACCTCAAGTTATAATACTGTACACAATACCAGCTACTGGGTGAAGCGACGGCCCAGCATGTTATACTAAGGCATCTGAAAAAGAGCATAAGTCATGGAAGACTCATCAGCAATTAACACCAAAAACGCCCATAGCCATCCATCATTCGGCATGAGTTCCTTCGGTGTAAAAGAACGTCAGCAATTCGGTCAACATGTGCGACTGGCTATGGCTTGTATAGAGGGCCCCGTTCAGCCAACAAACTCCAAGGCCATGCCTTCAGATGAGGCAACTATCCACCACCGC
>CALKLO010000076.1 GCA_937991945.1 uncultured Granulosicoccus sp. | reverse complement strand
GCGTGTTCCTCGTCATCGAAAGGGATCACGACTTGTACTGGGCCAAATATTTCTTCTTGTGCCAAGACATGTTCTGGAGGGACGTCACTGAAGAGTGTGGGTTGGACGTAGTAACCGCCTGCAGTGGCTTTATCACTCAGTACGGCTTGTGCGGCCAAGGTAAGATCGTGACCCTTAGCAATGTACTCGCCGACTATGGCTTGTTGCTTAGCCGATATTAGAGGGCCGACGTCCAGATCGTCGAGTGCTGCTCCTACTTGAAGCGCTGCATACTTTGCAGCCATCTTGTCGACAATCTCATCGTAGTTAGAACGATGCACCAGTATTCGAGAAGACGCTGAGCACGTTTGTCCGGCATTCTGGATGCCTGCATTAACGAGAAAGGGCAGCGCTGCGTCTATATCGGCATCTTCGAAAACAATTTGGGGTGACTTGCCACCTAGCTCTAGCGTGACAGGCACAACATGGTTTGCAGCTGCCGCCTGAATTAACTTGCCAACAGAGACAGAGCCTGTAAATGAAATGTGTTGCACACCCGCATGAGAGCTTAAAGCAGCTCCAGCTTCAAGGCCTGTACCGGGAACAACGTTGAGTGCGCCCGTTGGTAGCCCGGCGTCTCTTGCGATGTCTGCAAATGCAAGTGCGGTTAGGCAAGCTTCCTCAGCAGGTTTTAATACAGTGGCGTTTCCCATGGCAAGTGCAGCTCCTATAGAGCGCCCAATAATTTGCATGGGGTAATTCCACGGGACAATATGGCCGGTTACGCCGTGCGGTTCACGCAGTGTGTAGACGGTATACCCGTCTAGATAAGGAATGGTTGACCCGTGGACCTTGTCGCAAGCGCCTGCGTAGAATTCTAAATAGCGGGCTAACGCTACGGCATCCGCCTTGGCTTGTTTATAGGGTTTACCGACATCCAACGATTCTAATGTAGCCAGCTTGTCGGCTTTGTCTAATACGGCTTGCCCCATGCGGTAGAGAATGCGGCCGCGCTCAGGTGCGCTTAGTCGTCCCCATTCACCGTCTACAGCGTTTTGCGCCGCCTGAACAGCAAGATCAATGTCTGCTTTTTGGCCTCGGGCTATCTCACATAAGGCCTGCCCATTTGATGGGTTGTGTAGCGTAAGCGTTTTACCTGATGTTGGCTTAACCCAATGGTTGTCTATAAAGCACAGAGCCGGGTCAAACCAAAGATCGTCCTTTGTCATAACGTTGAATCGTTTTTAAGCTTGGGAAATAACGTAAGCATTCAGTCAATTAATAAACAAAAGGTATGAGTGCTTTTGAGTGTGTTTTGTACCGATCATAATCGTCAAAGCGTGCAGTAAGTGCAGACTCTTCGCGCTTTATCTTGAACAGCAAAACACAGATAAGGGCTAGAAACAAACCTGTATGAAATAGCGATGCATGGGTGATGGCAGACCCTAACGCTGCTATTAGTACTGCCGAGTACATTGGGTGACGCACAAACTGATAAGGGCCGGACTGCGTTAGTTGCGCATTTTGAGAGGGTTCTGGCATGACGCGAAATGTGCCTTTACGCATGCTGACAAGCGCCCAGAGTGCTAAAGCTGCCGACACACCGATAAGCAATAGTCCGACAATGGCGAGTGGCTTTGTCGACATGAAAACATGAATGGGTGAGGCGATTAATGCGATGAATAAAAACTGTAGGGAGACCAGTACATGAGAGAGATTTACAGATTTCATTTAGAGATGATCGATAAATGTGGGAATGGAATGTTCAATGATTCCTTGGTACAGGCGTCAACGCAGGCGCTTTGAATCAGTCGTTGAATTTCCAGATAGGCATGTGCAACGTCACTCTCACAAGTGACAAACACCCAATAGTCCAACGAGGAGGAGTTTGCTTCTTTGAGTTCAACTTGGACATCCTGTATTGATGAGTCCAAGCCCGATTGCATTAAGTGCGATTTAACAGAGCTGATCAATATGTCAGGTATGTGCGACAGGCTAATGGATTGATGCTGGTAGTCCACGCCGAAGGTACTAGACACTCCAAAGCTACCACCGCGCGTTAAATTGATCATAGTGGTGGTATAGAAATCGGTACTGGGCATGCTTGTGATTTGTCCTCCACGCTCGCGAAGCTCAACGGTATCGGGGTTTTGAGAAATGACTTCGTGCACGGTGTCATCTGATAACAGAACGAAATCACCCTTTGAGGTAGGAAACCACCATTCGTCACTCACGGCTCTACTGATTGTGCCATCTAGTTTTGCGAGCGGTACGCGTAGGCTACTGCTGAGCTCAGGGTTTTTAAGCGTGGTGTACATGTTGATAGACTGAACTCGCCACGGTAGGCCTTCAAAAAACACGCGTTCGTTTTCTCTCATTGCGCCGACGTTGAGTAGCAGCCGGGCTTCTGATACATAGCGAGGGAGCAAGTGCCGTATACCCAGTGCAAGGCCCACGACGAGGAGTATGAGTAATCCCAGAAGCAGAACATCGCCTCTTTCGTAAAAAACAACAAAGACTGCAAGCAGGGTGAACACAAATGTCAGCGCATGCACACCGTAGGCGGCGACACGATAACGGGTTCTACGTTCAGGCGCGTTGTCGTTGGAAATAGCGACCCGGTAGCCACGAAGCAGGAAACGTAACGCGTACCAAACAAGCGCAGCGGCTATTACGGCCATGAGGATGGTCAAGCCACGACCTGTAATAAATCCTAATAGCGCGTCATAGAGGGTTTCGGAGAGTGATCTATCGCCTTGGAGTTCCGCTATTTGTATTTGGGCTATTGCTATGGAGTTGTTTGCATCGTTTTCGCGTTCCTGCCAGAGCGTACTCAGTTGCTCTAGGGTGTTTTTTAATTCACCGGTGGGATCCAACGCAAGCGAAGGTTCTAGATTGGCCAGCGCTTTTTTTGTCGCAGCAATTTCGAGCTGACTCTGAGTAATGCTGTCATTGAGCTCAGCAAGTTTGCGTGGTTTTTCGGTGATCTCCTTCAGACTGTCTATGACAGGTTCTGCTATCAGGGCGATGTCTTCTCGCCAATCTTTTTCGGCTTTTGCATCTGTTGTGGCAAACAGGCTTGTATCGAGCCCGCCGATAGCAATGTTTTCTAGCGTGGTTCTGAGTTGTTCGATATCGGTACTAAACGCATCAGCCTGTTTGCGCAGATCATCCTTGTCTTGTTCGTTTGCAGTTTCAATTTGCTCGCCTAGGGCGCGGCGGCTTTCAACTTTGGCAGTGAGCACATCTTGGATGTACTGCAGTTGTTCTAACTTTTTTTCATTGATTTTTGCGGCGTCATTTGCCTGCTGTGCAGCATTGACGTCTGTGCCCGTTGTGTCCTGAGCAAAAGTACCACCGATGCTCAACGCTAGGCTAATACCTAGCATTGCCAAAATACTGCGCTTAAATTTGCTCATGCTTCTCATATAAAGGCATATTCGATGGTCATATTGTCTTTACTCGCTGAGCAGGTGCAGTGTGCAACGTTAAAGCGTTCTACGCCCACGCGTACTTACGCGGGGCGCTCCCTAATGGAGGCTACTGGCTTCTAACATATATTGGAAAGGCGGTATTTATACCGCCTTTGTTGGCCGTGTAACCTTGTATGCTAAATCCAAGGCCGGAAGGTCCTTCAAACGGCTGTGCTTTGGGGTTACTGCTATTGTTGTAAGCATTTAGCACAGCGTCGAGCACTTCCTCTCGAGACATCGAGTCAGGGAAGAAGCTGGAGAATTTTCCTTTCCACTGATTACCATCTTTAATTTCGATGTTTGCTGTGTAAACACCTGCTCTATTTGGCTTGTCTCGTATGGATTTTATTCGCGCGTTATGCGGATCCTGACCTCCAGGTCGTGAATGGAATCCAACTGGCTTACCGCTTCGATTTATCTCTCCGTCAAAAATATGCCACTGATTGACGTTGGGTTGCGTGTCTGACCATTTTTCAGATGTGCTTATCGCCCCAGTGCTTGTTTTTCCATTACTGTTGCCAGACGAGTTATTTTGAGAGCTGGATTGAGTTGTAGTCGCACCACCGCCCTTTGACAGTGCGTTAAGATCAATGCCGAATTGATCTAGATTTACACCGAGCGCCACTAATATTAGGGCGGCTATCGGGATATATCGCTTATATTTGTTCACTATTACTTGTCCAGTGTAGTTGTCGTTAAACTAGTTCATAAAGATTAACAAGTCGATTCGTTAATGATATGCGATCTTGTACTCTAATAGCGGGGCGTTCGATGTACGTTTGCGCAAGGGAACAAAATGGTTAGGTCTGTAAAATTAGTAGTTGTGGTGTTGTTCGCTTTGGCGCAAACCCTAGTGGGTTCGCGGTGGGCGGTTGCCCAATACGAGCTTCCACTCAACCTTGAGGCTGCTAGCGCGGGCGTTCTGTATGCTCAGTATGATTCTTCTAGGGCGTACCCGTCCATCAATACCGTTGATGTAGACCCCCCTTTAATAGAACATGAAGTCACGTCTCAAGCTGAAGCCAACATCAGGCAAACCTTTGTCGCAACGGTTGTTGATGATGGGGAACTTGAAAGCGTAACCTTTTTCTACCGTTTTGCCGGTGAAAGTAATTTCACACGCTTTTTGATGTCGCCGTTGTCATCTTCATCGACTTATATTGCACAAGTACCTACAGACCCTAAATTGCGCAGCGCGATTGAATATTACATTCAAGCACGCGACATCAGCGGCAACAGAACGGTAAGAGGCTATACATTTAGCCCTTTGGTACGCGAAATAGTGCAGTCCCAATCAACGCAAGCCACCGTGGCTAAGACACCGGTTGCAGCCCCTATTCCGGTAGAAGAAGCGAAGTCGGGCATTCCTAAATACGTATACATCATAGGCGGCGTTTTGTTGCTGGGGCTTTTAGCAGGCGGTTCCTCTGGTGGCGGTAGCGACGGCGGCGTGCAAGCAGGCGATGGTGAAACTTGTGGGGCTGGCGGCTGTCGATTGACTATAACCACCGGTCAACCGCTTTAATCTCAGGGTTAGAATAACGATGCAAGCAATGTATTCCATGAAGCCCTTTACCAGGCAAAGAAGCGCCACAGCGCTGTTGTCCTTGGTGGCAGTTGTGCTGTTGTCTTCCTGTTCTGATTCACCCTCAGGCAGTGCCACTTTGAACCAAACAGACGGCATGGTTATCAGCCCGCCTGAATTTCTAACTGGCCGAACTATTGTGCGAAATAACTTAGATGCACGGGTGTCGGTTGATATTGACGGCGTGAACTACCCTGCAACGCGTACCAGTGCATCGGCGTCTCCTTGGGTCGGTGAGGTGTTTTTTCCATCAGGCTCTAGCCCGAC
>CALKLO010000075.1 GCA_937991945.1 uncultured Granulosicoccus sp. | reverse complement strand
CGCCATTGGATTAGATTATAAAAATCATTTACGCTGAAGTGCACTCACCACATAAACACCCTTCCCGGCAATGACGCCTCCAAGAACTCTCCAATATTTAAAAGGAAAAAGCTCCCTATGGCATTGCAAAAACCCCTCTCGAATCTAGATATAAAATTAGCGGGTGGTGGATTCTACAAAGGATTCAACAACACCGTAGCTCTGGCTTCGAAAATTATCATCGCGTTAATCGTTATCTGGGCGGTCATCAACCCAGAGTCCGCTGGGCGCATTCTTGGCGACCTAAAAAACTGGTCGTTTAATAACCTCAATTATTACTACACCTATGCAGTCGCCTTTTTCATCATCGTCTGCTTGGTTATTTCCATACACCCCAGGTGGGGAAAACGTAAATTAGGTACCCCCGACGGTGTCCCTGAGTTTTCTAACTTCTCGTGGTTTTCCATGATGTTTGGTGCTGGCATAGGTATTGGCATGCTGGGCTACGCAACCGGCGAACCCATGTGGCACATAGCTGACAACCCTGACGTTCGAACCAGCGTCATTGCCATCAAGGCCGCAATGGAATCAGCGAACATCACGTTGGCTGAAGGCGCTGATGTCTGGGCACAGTACAAAGCACTGGTATCCGACGGCACTCTGCAACAGCTTCCAGCACTTGTAGAACCTAAAACGCTATCAGCAGTTGACTCGACTTACCGCTACTCATTTTTACATTGGGGCTTAGGTGCATGGGCTTGCTATGCACTGGTAGGTATTTCACTGGCATTTTTCAGCTACACACGTGGCCTGCCTCTAACCATTCGCTCCACCCTTGTGCCTATCTTTGGCAGAAACCTTGAAGGCACCTTAGGGCACATAGTTGATATCACCGCCGTAGTTGCCACCATTCTGGGCATTGCTCAAACTATTGGACTTGGGCTTGCCTCATTTTCATCAGGGCTCTACAACATCACGGGCGCAAGCTGGCTGATCACTGATGGCGAACCTTCTACCGGCAGCCTACTGGTCGCACTGGGTGTAGTGATGATTTGCTCTACCTTGTCTGCGTTGTCAGGTGTGGGTAAAGGTATCAAATGGTTGAGTAATATCAATATGGTCCTGTCGTTTGGCCTACTTGCATTTTTCCTTGTATTCGGCTCAACCATGTTTGCACTAACCATCTTAGGAAAAGGCATCTTTAGCTATGTTGTGCATCTTCCTGCATTAACGTTCACTGTGTTTCCAGCAGAAGGTGTCGGCAGCCCAGGTGAGTGGCAAGGTTGGTGGTCTATTTTCTACTGGGCTTGGTGGATCGCCTTCGCACCGTTTGTAGGCATATTCCTCGCACGTATCTCTAAGAACCGAACCATCAGAGAATTTGTACTCGGCGCTATCGTTGCACCTTCGCTCATGTGTTTCTTATGGTTCTCCTTACTTGGTGGCACAGCCATTGACTTAGAACTTAGCGGCGTTGCAGAAGGACAGATCTTTGCACAAAGCTTGACGGCTCAGCTCTATGCCGTGATCAATGTCATGCTGAGTCCTGAGCTTGCAACCGCCATGTCCGTACTCATCGTCATTTTGTTGCTGACCTATTTGGTGACATCAGCAGATTCCGCCGTATTAGTGGTTAACACCATTAACGCCGGTGGCGATGCAGGTGCTGCTAGTAAGAGCCACATCATCATCTGGGGATTGATACTGACTGCCGTTATCGCAGCTCTACTACTCGCTGGAGGATTGAACGCAATTCAAGCCGCCATGATAATCGGCGCTATCCCGTTCTCTTTCATGATGATATTGATGGGTATAGCTCTGCTCAAAGCGCTCATTCGAGATGATATGAGAAGCTAATTGCGCTAGTATTTTTACTGTTGTGAAACGAAGGGGTGTCCTATTTGGGACATCCCTTTTTGGTTTTAGGTTTGAGAAAAACGACGACTCTAAACGTATTGCACAAGCCGTTTTGTCATATTAACCACGTGTATCAACGTACGTTTGCTTCTCACCAAACACATCGTCTATCTCATAGGTATCTGACGATAACTGCTCAAGGTATTGGTGGCCTATGGGTACTTTCCCATGCCCCCCTGGCAGATCCAACACATAATGTGGCTGACACAACCCAGACAGTGGGCCTCTGAGTTCCCGGACAATTTCTTGCCCCCGCTTGATGGAGGTTCGAAAATGATGCGTCCCCTTAGCTAGATCACCGTGATGTAAATAATAGGGCTTAACCCGATTTGCTAAGAGTGTTCTAAACAACTTAGTTAAGGTTGTCGCGTTGTCGTTTATGTCTTTGAGCAACACAGACTGACTCATTAACGGTATTCCAGAATCGGCTAGCAGGGCGAATTTCTCAGCCACTTGCGGTGTGATTTCATCCGCATGATTCACATGAACAACCACATACACAGCCCGATGCTTTTTCAACGCTGATACGACATCGTCAGTTATCTTGTCTGGCGCGACGCTGGGCACGCGTGTATGAATACGCACAACACCCACATGAGAAATATCAGCGAGCCGCTCCATAACGGCTGACAACCGTCTTGGTGCTAACGTTAACGGATCCCCTCCACTAAGAATGACTTCCCATATTTGATCATCGTTCTTGATGTAATCAATGGCAGCATCTAATTGATCCGGTGTTAGCCCACCGTTACCAGGCCCAACATTTTCGCGCCTAAAACAATACCGACAATAAACAGCACACGTTTTAATAACATTCAACAGGACTCTATCGCTGTACCGGTGAATGATGCCAGCCACAGGAGAATGCTTAACATCGGCGATAGGATCATCAGACTCACTAGGGTGCTCTTGTAGCTCTGCCACACTGGGCACAAACTGAGCGGCTACTGCCCCTTCACTGTCCGAGTTGTTCATCACGCCGAGCACGTGCGGAGTCACCGCTAGGGAGAATTTTTCCAACACGCTAACAATGCCTGCCCGCTCGCTAGCATCGACCAGTTTGTGCCGCTCAAGATCATCGATCTTTCGTAGCGTGTGTGCTGTTTCCAAGAAAGTATCTCTGCGCAGTTACAAGGGGAAACACGGTATCAGAATCAATATCTTGGCACTACGGATTAAAACGTCACTAGTTAGCATCAGGTTTAGAACTAGTCCTACTATTCACCAACGCCAATTACGCCTTCACATTTTATGGAATTGGCACCTGTAGCCTTAACTTACAGCACATTATCCCCCTGCGGCTTTCAGACGTTCACGTGCTAAGCCGCTAACTGACTGCAAACTCCACTATACTGTTGGCCTCGAGTTGGGATTCTCTATTGCGCTAGAGCTGCGCGCGATTGTTAAAGGCCCACCCACTAAAAACAAACCAGCAATAAGGCCAACGCTGACTCTCAATAGTCTTGCTCAATGCCTATTTTTAGCCCCCTACTTAAAGCACGACTTTGCCGTGAGATGCACAAACATTAGCTGTAACTATCCACGGCAACTAAGCCACTTGGAACGCACCCAACAATGACAGACGACATCAACTACAAAAACAACCCACTGAATGGCGTTGGTTTGAAAAAAATGCTGACAGAGCTGACTAACCACTACGGGTTTGACATTCTGTTTGCGTACTTGAATATCAATTGCTTCCGAAACAACCCAAGTGTTGCATCTAGCGCGAAGTTTTTGAAAAAAACAGACTGGGCTCGAGAGAAGGTAGAAGGCTTTTACTTATATTCATATAAAAATTTGCCAAAAGCGTCAAACCAGCAATCTCAGCTCGCACCTAGAGATCGCATTGTCCCTGACGACCAAACCCCAGGCGAGCCCGCTGAGCTGAGCTTAGAAGAAGCAGAGCTGTTGCGCGAAGAGCGTGAAGCAAAAGCTGCTGAGTTTGATTCGAATTCACGCCCCGGCGGCGGACAGAAAAGTCACGCTGACAAAAGTGCTCAGAACACTGCTGCTAAAGAGCCTACTACCAAAGACCGCGATGAAGCAGCTGCCCCGGCAAACCGCACCGCTAGCACTGCTGACAACCCTTGGGGCATCCCAAAGGACTAGCCCGATTCGCTTGAGCTGATGTGACTGAGTGTCACCTGAGTAACAGACCTGAAGACTAAGCGATAAGCGATAAGCGATAA
>CALKLO010000074.1 GCA_937991945.1 uncultured Granulosicoccus sp. | reverse complement strand
GGTGAATCGTAGTAGCCATGAGCCTGCATATAGCCAGCATGCCGCAACATAGACGCGTTCGACAGCCAGTTGATCTATTCGATTTTTAATCAGATAAAACATAACAGCGAATACGAGTGCTAAGACAACAACCGCTACGCCCAGTTTGCTGAAGTCTTGATTAACCAACAGAAACAAAGACAGCGTCCAAAAATGGCTTTCTAAATATAAAAAGATACCGTCTAGTGCGAAGGTGCTGCGAGACCCTTTATTGTCCTTATAGACAAGACTCTGCTTGAGCGTCATGCGAGAGGAGTCGTTTATATCTCGGCTATAGGCTTGACCTGATAGGTAACTATTGGCTGAAAAACTGATGCCTGCGGATAGCGCAAGCAGCCACAAAAAGCCGCCAAAATCTAACAGCAAGCCACCGAGTAAAATACCAACCTGGAGAAAAGCAGTCACGAATATTTGAAAGTTACCGTACTGTCTGCCAGTGTCGTTACTACCCAGTTGTTGTAGAAATAGACTGCGCTGTGTTGTCCAAAAAAAAGCGTTGTAAACACCGTTGGCCATGCCGATCACGACCATCGCGATAAGCACGTCTCCCATGGGTTTTGTCGTTGTTGCTGAACCGGCTTCGAATAACGCAGCTCCGGGCACGCTAGTAAACCATCCTGCACAAGCCACTAACAACAACTCGAATAGAAATGTCAGGGCTAAAAGGTTTTTAGGTTTGAAGTGGTGCCATGTGTGTTGCCACGGTTTAAGCGCGCAAACAAAGCTTAATCCGGATACTCCAATGAGTATGCACAGACTGGCAAGCTCAATCCCGTGTTGCCACAAGTACACCGGTAGAAAAAACGGTAGTAGTCCTATGAGTAAGGAGTGCGCGCCTAAGAATTGATAAAAGAATAGCGGGCTACGTTTTTTATTCAAAGTCTTGGAAGCCCCGCCGGTGAGCGATTAGCAAAGCACCGACAACAGTACGAGTAAACAGCTAAAACGTGTCTGAGTCTGCGATAACCAACGAATCCATTTCGTTGTAAAAGGTATCGAGATCTTCTTTTTGTCCGTAGCGAGGAACACTGTGCATACGCGTATATGGGCGAGAATTTACTTCCAAGAATATGCAGCTCTGTTCTCGATAATCAGTCTCTATGCCTTTTTCGAAAATGACATCTATACCAAAAAGCTTGGCATCAAATGCCTTGATCACATTGAGAAATAGCTCTCTGTTGGCTTCAGGAATTGTCTCTTGATCGATTACTTCAACGACACCGCCGGGTGCGAGAGCGACGCGATTAAAGGTATAAATCCGTTCATCAGCAGCTGGAACGCTCTCAAGTGTGAGGCTCTGTTTTGCAAGATAGTTAATGGTTGTTTGAGACTTGGCGATCGGATAGATCGTTGGGAATAGTCCCATTTCTTCTCGAGTTTTATTTTCTGATTCAATTAACTGTGCAATTGAATCTTGGCCATTTCCATCTACAAAAGGGGGGTAGCGTCGAATGACTGAGATTAAATTGTCAGGCGTTGCAAGCACGCGATAGTTGGCACCGAGCAGGTATTGTTCAACCATGCTACTTGGCCACCAGACTTTTACCCAAAGCGCCGCTCGCCATAATTCGCGATAGTTGCGAATCGGAAAGTGGCTGCCTCTGGAAAAACCGCTGACGTTAGGTTTAATGCACAGTGGGAAGCCATGTTCTTTGGCGAATTTGTGTGCGGTCCAGGGGTTGATGAACAACGTGCCTTTGGCGTGTGGAATATCGTGCTTTGCAAACATCTCCCGAGCTTGTCGCTTTGAGCGGCTAGCTTTGCGCACTTGCAGAGAGTTGTAGTTGCTGCAGCCAGCCATGTATTTCTGGCTAACCCATTTGTAAACCAGGGCTTTTAAAGATTTCACGATTGTATGTGGCGCTCGCCCATCTTGCTTAAGTCGGAGGAGCAAGCTGGTTTGACAGGGGTAGGTTTTTTGCTTCGGCCGTACAGCATCATTTGAGCAAAAATTGAATGTTTAATGTCTGCAGGTTTGATCAGTTTCGTTGCTTGCGCAAGGCTCATCATGGAGCTTCTTATAAATCGCCAGCGCTGCGCCCATGTGTAGGTCTCATCGAGCAAATTGATGGGCATTGGCAAAAAGAGATTGATCTCGATTACCTGAAAATTGCCGTCTACTAGGTCCTCGTGGGTGTCCGCTCGCACACTCATGCGGCTGATTCCGAATTGACCAATTTCAGATAGGTAGCTGGCGAGCTGCTGCTGCTCTTCGCCCAAGAACTGCGATGTGATGTCAGAGTAACGGGTGAAACGGTTGTATTTGCTGTTGATTGGAAAGTCTTCGCTATCGTTGATTGCTTCTGTGATGGTGAATACATCGTGGGAATCGTCGAGGCGATCGGTATCAATACTAAATAATTCAAATTCGCGTTGGCCTCGGGCAGCTTCCTGGAGAAGGTATCTCTGTGGCTCACTTTTCAGTGTTGCTCGCAGGTTTGTCAGCTGCTTCGCATCATCAGCTCTGTGGATGCCGTGAGCGTTCTGACCCCATTCAGGCTTGAGGAAGACAGGGTAGCTGCTGGGAATCAATGACTCGGTGTCGATTGTTTGGTCAAGACGCCATCGCGAGGGAATTAGCTCGTCGGTGGACAATTTTGAGAACACGCCTTGCTCAGCGGAAAAATAATTCGCATTAATCTGCCAATATCGCCACGGAGCTGTCGCGATACGCGCACAGCAGGCGATGTAGGTGATAACCATGATGATCGTGATATGCATGACGTCCTACTGCCTACTCCATAAACCGTACAGGGCCAAAACCACAACCCGTGATGTTACCGCGACACACGGTCCTGCTGCTACCGTTGTGTACAAGGGATGCTCTTGCAATGCAGTCATGTCGTTAACCGCTTGCGTAGCGATTGTGAACCACAATTTTACCGAAGGTTCCCAAACTGTTTAACTAGAATAGTTTATGGAGCGCTAATGGTCAGCTCTCCGGCACGTTGATTCATCTCAAAATGACGAAGAAAGCTCATTCCGAGCAGCGCAACTTCTCCATTCATGCCTGGATTGATGTGCGCTGAGACGTTTCTGACGCTAAATGGGCCGATTGATACCTCTTCGAGCTCAGTTGCATAGACCGTAATATCGCCGTTAGCGGTTCTTACCGGGTATCCACGTCCGCGTATTAGGTTAAGTCTGTCGGCCACAGTCGCCGGAATACTTATTTCGGTGGCTCCGGTGTCGAGCAAAAAACGTATGTTCTGCCCGTTGGCGCTACCTGTAAGTTCGTACTGGCCATATCGATCGCTTCGCAATATGAGTTCGGGTTGTCCGCCATCGGTGGTGTTGACGAAGGGTGCTGCCGCTGTTGCTCGATTTTTTATCCACTGATTGGCTAACAAACTGCCACCAATGAGCACTGAAACCCAAAGTAGGGTGATCATCCAGCCGCCGATAGTGCTGGCTGCATCGTTGGGCAGTTTGTCTGAGCTGGGGTCTTCCAAGTTGTTATTGACCATAATTTTTAGACAATAATTGCAAGCTTTTCGTGTGGTTATCGTTATTGGGTCGAGATACCTGCGTATTAAGGCTTGCTATCTGACATGAGAATCCCAAAATTGGGTAGAATTGCGGGTTTACTGCGTCAAGCACCTGTTTGGTCCGTTTTACGGTCCGGGCGTTCCCTCTGAGAGGGCCGGTTTTGTGTATATCGGCAAGTTTAGAGAATAGCCCTACCGAAATCTGGAACATCGAGGTGCTTCGTCCGTTTTTTAGCAAGGCAACGTCCGGATAAGCGCATATTTCCGGGCCTTTTTTTACCAGAGCGTGAGCACCGAGATGACTGACCTTTCCAACTACCGCAACATCGGCATTTTTGCCCACGTTGATGCGGGCAAGACTACTACCACAGAGCGTATCCTCAAGCTCACGGGCAAAATTCATAAGACCGGCGAAGTTCATGACGGTGAAGCGACTACCGACTTCATGGATCAAGAGCAAGAGCGCGGTATAACGATCCAATCAGCTGCAACCAGCTGCGAGTGGGATAGCCACCGTTTCAATATCATTGATACCCCGGGACACGTTGATTTCACGATCGAAGTGTATCGTTCACTGAAAGTACTCGACGGCGGCGTCGGTGTTTTCTGCGGATCTGGCGGCGTAGAGCCTCAATCCGAGACCAACTGGCGTTACGCCAACGAATCTGGTGTTGCGCGAGTTATTTTCGTCAATAAACTAGATCGTATGGGCGCTGACTTCTACCGCGTAGTGAAGCAAGTGAAAGAAGTACTTGCTGCTCGCGCATTGGTTATGACTCTGCCAATCGGTACAGAAGATGACTTTACGGGTGTCGTTGATCTACTAACCGAAAAGGCGTGGATCTGGGATAACTCAGGTGATCCGTCTGCGTACACGTTGACTGACGTTCCTGAAGATATGGTTGAGATCGTTGCTCAGTACCGTGAAGAGTTGATCGAAAGCGCTCTTGAGATGGATGATGACGCAATGGAGCGTTACTTCGAAGGCGAAATCCCTGATATCGCAACACTTCAGAAGTGCATCCGTAAGGGCACAATCGATTTAGTTTGGTTCCCAACTTTCTGTGGCTCAGCGTTCAAGAACAAGGGCATCCAGCCCATGCTTGACGGCGTGGTGTCTTATCTTCCGAGCCCGACTGAAGTTAAGCCGCAGCCTGAAGTTGATTTAGAAGGTGTTGAGACTGGCGAATTCGCCATCGTTGACGCTTCTAAACCACTACGTGCTCTAGCGTTCAAAATTATGGACGACCGTTACGGCGCGTTAACGTTTATTCGTATCTACTCTGGAAAAATCCAGAAAGGCGATACCGTGGTTAATACCTTTACAGGTAAAAACGAGCGTATTGGCCGAATCGTTGAAATGCACGCTGAGGATCGGATAGAACTTGACTCTGCTCAAGCAGGCGACATCGTTGCTGTGTTGGGTATGAAAAACGTTCAAACAGGTCACACATTAGCCGATCCGAAATTCCCAGCGACTCTCGAGCCAATGGTATTCCCTGATCCGGTCATCTCTATCGCTGTGTCTCCTAAAGACAAAGCGGGTTCTGAGAAGCTAGGTGTTGCTATCGGTAAGATGGTTGCAGAAGATCCTTCTTTCCGCGTCATGACTGACGAAGAGAGTGGTGAAACCATCCTTATGGGTATGGGTGAATTGCACCTCGATATCAAAATCGACATTCTTAAGCGTACTCATGGTGTTGAAGTTGAAGTGGGCAAGCCTCAAGTGGCTTACCGCGAAACGATCTCTTCGCCTATCGAAGATACTTACACGCACAAGAAGCAATCGGGTGGTTCTGGTCAATACGGTCGTATCGATTACACCATCGAGCCGGGTGAGCCGGGTTCTGGCTATGTGTTCGAGTCGAAGGTTACCGGCGGTAACGTTCCTCGTGAATTCTGGCCTGCGGTTGAGAAGGGTTTCAAAATGTCCATGCACGAAGGTGTATTGGCTGGTTATCCGCTTCTTGATTTCAAAGTTGTCTTGCAAGACGGTGCTTACCACGCGGTCGATTCAAGTGCGCTAGCATTCGAAATCGCTGCAAAAGGTGCTTACCGTCAGTCAATTCCAAAGGCGAGTCCTCAGATCATTGAGCCTGTCATGAAGGTTGATGTATTCACACCTGATGATCACGTTGGTGATGTTATCGGTGATTTGAATCGTCGTCGTGGCATGATCAAATCTCAGGAGCCAGGTGCTACTGGTGTTCGAATCAAGGCAGACGTACCATTGTCAGAGATGTTTGGTTACATCGGTGACCTTCGTACAATGACTTCAGGTCGCGGTCAATTCTCAATGGAATTCAGTCACTACAGTCAGTGCCCGAAGAACGTTGCTGATGTTGTCATCAAGGAAGCTCAAGAGCGTAAGGCTGCGAAGTAATTCGTAATACCTTCGGCTAGAAAAAAGGCGCTCATTGAGCGCCTTTTTTTATGCCTATAAACAGGCACTTGTTGTGATGATATGCACGCAGCGTTGCGCGGGTAAAGAGAGCGAGCTTTAGATCTCTATGAGGTCTGCTTTGAGTGCTTTAGCGACAGCATGCATTCGATTTGCAGCATCTAGCTTTTTGGTTGCGTTGCGTAAATGATAAATAATAGTGC
>CALKLO010000073.1 GCA_937991945.1 uncultured Granulosicoccus sp. | reverse complement strand
GTGCGCGATACATCGTCGCTCGGTACCCCAGTGTCGCTCGTACCCTCTATTGACTCACCAGCAGAACGCGATGAGTGCTCTGTATCAATGGCATCATCATTGATCGATGCGCTATCAATACTTTGGGTGTTATCGTGACCTGTTGCATCGGATGAGTAGGTGGCATATTGTGTTGCCGGTTCTGTGAGTGTCGACTGCCAGACTCCGATACGTTCCGCGATCGTGCTTTCCAGCTCGTCAAACGAAAGACTAAGTAAATAACTGCGGTCCTGGAATAAGGCCTGCTGAGCCGTCGTCAACGCATCGAGCGTGGCTGCGTTGCTATCGAAGTGAGTCTGAAGCGCCTGCTGCTTGAGTTCCTGGCGCCGAATGCGAATTCTGCGCTCCAGCGTAAGCCGCGCCTGACGCGTCTCCTCAGTGACCGCATCCACGGCGTCGAACAAGCGATTGATGTCAGCTGCTTGTTCTAGTGCTGCCTGCTTGGCGTTCTTGAGCATCAGCTCCGCGTCACGAAACTGCCGGATACTGTCGTTCGCTGACGTGAAGTCGTCATCTTCCGATAGTGTTGCATCGACCGCATGAATACGTTCGACGAGCCCATCCTTCCACTCCTCAAAATTGGACTCTCTCACTTCTCCCGTCAATGTAATTGTCAATTCTGTCATGCCGCTAACAAGGTTCAGATGGGCGGCTGACGATAGCATCAAAAGCCGGGCTATGAACGGGTGAGAGCACAAAATAATGGAGGCAATCTAGACATATAATACCGCCTATAAAGCTGTCAAAGCATTAGAACAAGTCAACTCGAAGAAGCGGGTCTGTTCCTAGCAAGACTATCCTGGCAAGCTCTTAAAGGGCAGACGAATACGGTATGGCTTGGTTAGCGCCACCACACCTCGTATCAAGATGTTCAGCAACACGAATATTAGAAGTTCCTATCTATTGATCCTTTATAGAACCATACTAGACGTTGCTGCGTAATGATTTGACTGTTTGCATTTATAGTCTTTCGTGGCAAACCGGTCTTTGGGTTGATTTTGACTGGCCTTCGTTTCACGACATTACAACAGGTGAAAAGTATCATGAGTAAAGGACAAGACAGTAAGAAAAGCACCAAGAAAGAAGCACTGCTAACCCCAAAAGAAAAGAAAGCCGCAAAAGCTGCCAAGAAAAACGAAAATAAGCTACTGGGAAAATAGCTATACAAGGTCATCGCAACGGTGGCCTTTATTTTTGCATCCTGTTTTCACACAGCGTTGATTTAATTTAGGCCCGACAAGCGAAAACAGCTCTTAAGCACGAACTGTCCGGGCCCGTTTGGGCATCAACGGTTTACACAAACCGCTCCCAGCACCCACTGTATTTTTACTTAACGTGAACCGCTCCTACACAACAAACTCAAAGCTCGAAGACTGCCGCCGTCATGGCCCCCATAGTGGCGCTGAGTTGTTCTTGGTGGAAGGTGATTCGGCGGCTAACAGCGTTATTGCCGCACGCGATAAACTTTTTCAGGCGGTATTGCCAATGCAAGGCAAACCATTGAATGTAGGCAAGACCAGTGCGAGACGTTTAGCCGAGAATAATGCAGTGTTTCTCTAACCAAGGCATCAAGCTCTATAGCTACCATGTTTGCCTCTTCAAACAAGAACGTTCTGTTCGTCGACGCTGCCCGCTTCAGGCAGATCTGGTGCATTGGCAATGTGAAAAACAAGTGATCTGTTTTTCGTATCTTGCTGTACAGCACCTGTCTAGCCGCTGATCTATCCGGCTCCTATCCGGAACCCTCTTTCATGACAACTTATGAAGTTGATACACCCTTAGTCGAAAACGCTGAGCGTCTGTCGTCTATGGTTACCAGAACTACCGTACTCAATGAAGGCACCGTAGAGGCAAAGCGGGAAGAAATTCTTCACTACTTCCACCAGAGTTTTTCTCTGTACGAAAGCCTGTTTGAATGTCTGGTTGATGACGACGCCTACTATCGGCGCGCTAGCCCGCTACGGCACCCACTTATTTTCTATTTTGGCCACACCGCCGTTTTTTATATTAACAAACTCAATGTGGCCAACCTGATCAATGAGCGGGTTGATCCTGCACTGGAGTCTTCATTGGCGATAGGCGTGGACGAGATGTCGTGGGACGACCTGAACGACAAGAGCTATGACTGGCCCACACCAGCAACCGTTAAGGCCTATCGCGACAGGACACGCGCTCTGGTGGACAACTTCATCAGAACCTGTGATTTGACGTTGCCTATTCAGTGGAACGATCCTATGTGGATAATCATGATGGGTATCGAGCATGAAAGAATCCATCTCGAAACATCATCAGTGCTACTGCGCGAACTGCCGTTGAACAGTGTCAAGCGCCATGCGTTGTGGAGTAACATTTGCTCAGAGTCTGGACCTGCTCCCGTCAACGAGCTACTACCAGTCGCTGGTGGCTCTGTATCGATAGGCAAGTCAAAGGATGATCCGCTGTTTGGTTGGGATCTGGAATATGGCAAGCAGGTAAGCCAGGTCGCTGACTTCAAGGCGAGTAAGTATCTCGTATCCAACGGTGAATTTTTCGAATTCATGCAAGCCGATGGCTATAACAAGCGCGAATACTGGACGGAGGAAGGCTGGGGCTGGGTGCAATACCGCAAGGCTCAAATGCCCGTGTTCTGGTCGAAAGACGGCGACGATTACCGTTACCGCACCATGCTTGAAGTCATTGATATGCCATGGGACTGGCCCGCAGATTTGACTTGGCTGGAATGCAAGGCGTTTTGTGAGTGGAAATCGAGTGTTACCGGCAAGACGCTAAGAATGCCGACAGAGGCTGAGTGGTATCGACTACGTGATAACGTCGACACCGATCAGCCGTTCTGGAAGAACGCTCCGGGTAATATCAACCTGGAGTACGACATGTCGTCATGTCCGGTAAACAGGCACGAATGCAAGGGTGGTTTTTTTGACATCATTGGCAACGTGTGGCAATGGACCGAAACACCAGTGGACGCTCTGCAGGGTTACGAAGTACACCCTGCCTATGATGATTTTTCAACTCCAACGTTTGATGGAAAGCATAATATTTTCAAAGGTGGCTGCTGGATTTCAACCGGTAATTATGCGATCAAGAATGCACGCTATGCGTTTCGCCGTCACTTCTATCAACATTCAGGCATGCGTTATATTGAAGCAGGGCCGATACCCGAGATTAAAATGAATATTTACGAATTGGATGATGCCGTATCGCAATACATTGAGTTTCATTACGGTGACAGCTATTTTGGTGTACCCAATTTTCCGGTTGCCTGTATCGCTCACGCCGTTGCAGCAACTCAAACAACACCCAAGGAACGCGCGTTGGATTTGGGGTGTGCAACTGGGCGATCAAGTTTCGAACTTGCTAGACACTTTGATCATGTCGATGCGCTAGATTTTTCAGCAAGACTGATACAAGCGCCGTCACAACTACAATCCAGTGGACTGCAGCGCTATGCTATTCAGGATGAAGGCGACTTGGTCAGCTATAAAGAAATTTCCCTAGGAGATCTTGGTTATGCAGATATCAGCAACAAGGTGTCTTTCATGCAAGGTGATGCGTGCAATCTTCCAGAGAAATTCGACAACTACGATCTGGTGTTTGCCGGCAACCTGATAGATCGCCTGTACGACCCTTCCCTATTTCTTGAGCTTATCAAGGGACGTATAAAGACAGGCGGATTTCTTGTCATAACGTCGCCCTATACGTGGCTGGAAGATTTTACCGAGCGCGAGAAGTGGCTGGGTGGATTTAAGGCAGAGACCGGGGAAAACTTCACAACGCTGGAAGGTATTGCCCAGGGACTGTCGCCCGAGTTTGTTCAGCACGGCGATGCACAGGACGTACCCTTTGTTATCCGCGAAACCCGCCGCAAGTTTCAGCATTCGGTAGCTGAGCTGTCCGTGTGGAAGAAGCTTTGAACCGAGTTCTAATGGCGTTAACAGCAAACTAAAAAATCACGCTCTTCCACAATCGCGTCCAGCTCGTTTCTGTAAGCAAGACATTGCTCTCAGAAGCGTTGCTGGTTTGCTCTGTTTTCGATCAGCACCGACTGAATATTCGGAGTAGATAAATAACGACGTTGGTGCCGCAGCAGGTGCTGTGCACCAGTGTTTAGAGTTGGTCGTGGAAGGCGGCATACCCCTAAGTGAGGCGCTGCGGGTCTCAGCTGAAGCTATGAAGAGCGAGGTGGGCACACTTCAATAGGGACGATTCGTCCCCTACTGAACAGCTGCTCTAGTCATCGCTACGCCCAGTATCTCACCAGCGGCCGTAACCGCAATGACCTCATACACATAGTCACCGCTAGGAGATATGGTCGCGTCTAGATAGCTCACACCAGTTGTGTATCCCATGTACTGGCCATCACGACGGACCTCATAACCAAGAACTGCATTCGATACTCGACTCCACTGAAGCTCAAGTAGTTCTTCACTATAAATCGATGCCTGCAAATCAGTCGGTTCAGAAGCTCTTGCTGGTGGCGTATAACCGTTTACCGATGGCAGTGTTGGATCATTTCTATCCAATGTGCCTACCGTGATGGTTGAGGAAAAGTCACCGTTGTCGCCTGCAACAGCCACAAAGCGCACACTATAGGTATAGCTTTGGCCCGGCACCAAAGTGCTGTCGATATAACTTCTTAACTGCGTCGTAGTTGACAGCAATTCCCCATCTCGAAATATTTCTGCATACGCAATCAGCCATGGTGCGACGTCTCTTTCACTCCATATCAGTTCGACGGTTGTGTCACTGTAAATTGCAGCTGTTAAATCAAGT
>CALKLO010000072.1 GCA_937991945.1 uncultured Granulosicoccus sp. | reverse complement strand
TCCAGCCAAGAAGCGAACCTCTTAGCCTCTGCCGCTTTGGCCTTAACCGTAAAAGGAGGACAAAGTATTGCGGGTGGCCTTGCAAACGTATTAGGTGTGCAAAACATTGCCTTTGAAACCCAAGGCCAAGGCGATGACACCCAACTTGTCGTCAGTGGTCGAGTGAATGATCGGCTATTACTTCGATACGGACGCAGCGTATTTGCCCCCGAAAGCACCTTATATTTGCGATACGACTTGAGTAAGAAGCTCTACCTGGAGGCGGCGCAAAGTGCAGAACGCGCAGTGGATATTTTCTACCAGTTCTCTTTCTAAGCTCAGTTAGAGCGTACAAAAATACGCAAACAGACTTTGCGATACACTGGTGGCTCGGGCACGACGCCTATTCCCTGCACCGCTTCTTATCTACACGCATTGTTACTCCCATGGCTGACGTACCCAATCACCACTATATTGATTCTGCTGAAGCGCTGGCAACCTTGTGCACAGCATTACGTACTCGGCCGTTTGTCGCTATAGACACAGAGTTTTTGCGCGAACGCACCTACCGGCCTGAGCTGTGTTTAGTGCAGGTAAAGCATGAAGAGCTTCTAGCCTGCATCGATACGCTGGCCATCGACGACCTCAGTGCGTTGACCGAGCTTTTGCTCGATGAGTCTGTCGTCAAAGTGTTTCACGCCGCGTCCCAAGATCTAGAAATCTTTTACTTGCTGTGCAATAAAGTCCCGGCACCTTTATTTGACACCCAAATTGCAGCCCCCCTACTGGGATACAACGAGCAAATTGGCTACGGCAACCTGGTCAATGAATATTTAGGGGTAGAACTTGCCAAGACGCATACTCGCGCAGATTGGACGCGACGTCCTCTACCCACCCAACAGATTCAATACGCACTCGATGACGTCATCTATCTGGAAAAGTTGTACGTGGATATGCACGCACAGCTTACGCAACAGAAACGGCTCGACTGGTTACTACCCGAATTCGCAGAACAAGCAAAAGTAGAAAAATACGATCAACCTGCAGGAGAGCGTTGGAAGAAAATTCGTAACGTTCAGCGCTACAAAGGTGCGGCACTCTCCATCATTCAACAATTGGCCCGATGGCGTGAGATAAAAGCACGCGAGACAAATCAGCCCCGTAATTGGCTTCTCAAAGATGACGTAATTGTTGCCCTCGCTCAGCAACGACCCGATTCACTCACTGAATTGACTCACATTCGCAGCCTAGACAGAAAAACCCGCGACAAATTTGGTCAAGAGCTTGTGGATGTCATCATCGCTGCGAGCCAAATGGACCCTGAAGCTCTGCCACCCATGAAGCGTAAGCAGAAGCTGAACACCGGCAATCTCGCTCGCCTGCAGTTACTCAACGCCTGGGTTCATCAGCGCGCAGGTGAATTGGCCATTGCCCCCAGTCTCCTAGCACCACAAAAAGTGCTGGAAAAAATGGTCACAGGTGACGGTCGAGAGGCCCTACAAGGATGGCGGGACCCCTTAATTGGTGATGACTTGGAATCCCTGCTCAACGGCGAAAGCACCCTGAGCGCTAATGCCAACGGCCTGGCCCTGCATTCGAAAAAATAGTCGTCTTTTCAACGCGCAGTGGGATATACGCAGCGAGTGGGCTGGTGTACCCTTGACAGCTCCTTAAATTGTCACACCTTGTGGGTTCCACCTAATGAGTAACAGTTCTACTGCAGCGGTACTCAACCGGCCGCTTTCCAACACCAATATCTTGGCTGAAAAGAACCTTATTTCCCCGGATGAACTGCGACAACGTTATCCGCGTTCGGAAAACTGCAGCCAAACTGTTGAGGCAGGACGAGCAAGTGTTGAGGCAATTCTAGACGGTCAAGATAAGCGACTACTCGCAGTGGTTGGGCCCTGCTCCATCCATGATGTCCAGACCGCGAAAGATTACGCGCACAAGCTGTTGGCTCTGCGCGAAAAAGTATCCGATCGCATCGAAGTGGTCATGCGTGTGTATTTCGAAAAACCGCGAACCACGGTTGGTTGGAAAGGCCTAATCAACGACCCGCATTTAGACGACTCGTTTGATATAGAAACCGGGCTGTCACATGCTCGTGAGCTACTCGTTTGGTTGGCCGAATTAGGCATGCCTACTGGCACCGAAGCACTCGACCCCATTAGCCCACAATACCTATCCGATTTGTTTACTTGGTCCGCTATTGGTGCGCGAACCACTGAGTCGCAAACACATCGCGAAATGTCCAGCGGACTATCAACAGCCGTTGGCTTTAAAAATGGCACTGACGGTAACCTAGAAGTCGCCATCAACGCCATGCAATCAGCCGCTAACCCGCACAGTTTTCTCGGCATAGATTCACACGGTAAAGCCACGGTGCTAAAGACCCGTGGCAACGCCTACGGCCATGTGATTTTGCGCGGTGGAAATCAAGGACCTAACTACGATTCAGTCAATGTATCTATCGTAGAAAGTGCCTTAGAAAAAGCCAATTTACCTAAGCGCATCATGATTGATTGCTCACATGCCAACGCTAACAAAGATCACAAACGTCAGGCCCTAGTTGCGCTAAACGTGGCCGAGCAATTATCGGCAGGCAACGAGTCCATTATCGGCATCATGTTGGAGTCGCATATCAACGCTGGTAACCAGAGCTTAAAAGACCCTAAAGATCTGGAATACGGTGTATCTATCACCGATGCTTGCATTGATTGGGACACTACAGAGGAGCTCATGCTCAAGTTGTATGACACGCTAGAATCACGAACAGCGTAACAACGAACGTTCATAGCAAGCATCAGCAATGGCTAATAGAGATTCACTGTTCTCCCACCCTTTAGGGGATATAGAAGGATTTCGCTTCAACCAAGCTGTGGTCGATGTCTTCCCAGACATGCTAAAACGATCAGTGCCGGGCTATGAGTCCATCATTACCCAATCGGCATTGCT
>CALKLO010000071.1 GCA_937991945.1 uncultured Granulosicoccus sp. | reverse complement strand
CATAGGCTTCATAACCAATCCCGATCGGAACACAAAACTGCGCAGCTTACGACGATAAGCGTCGAAGTCTTCAATAGGACGTGTGGCGACACCTGAGTCCATGGCAGCTTGCGCAACCCGCTGAGGAATTTCCATCATCAGTCTTGGATCAAACGGCTTGGGAATTAAATATTCACGACCAAACTTGAATGGCTTACCGCCATAGGCAGCTGACACCACATCAGAGGCTTCTTTAGTTGCGATACTCGCAATAGCCTCAACAGCCGCTTCCTGCATTGCACCATTAATTTCAGTAGCACCCACATCGAGGGCACCACGAAACAAGAATGGAAAACACAACACATTGTTTACCTGGTTAGGGTAATCAGAACGACCGGTCGCCATGATGGCATCGTCACGCACACTGTGCACGATTTCAGGACTAATCTCGGGGTCAGGGTTGGCTAACGCTAATATGAACGGCGACGCAGCCATTCTTGCCACCTGCTCACCGGTAATAACGTTTGGAGCTGACAGCCCTAGAAAGACATCTGCCCCATCAATGACATCATCGAGATCACGAGCATTAGTGTCGCGTGCATACTGTGAATTGTACGGGTTCATATTCTCGTTACGCCCCTCGTACAGAACACCGCTTCTATCACACACAGTCACTTTGTTTTTATCAAGCCCCATGTAAACCAATAGGTTCAGACAGGCCAGCGCAGCAGCGCCCGCACCTGAACAGACAAGCGAGATGTCTTCTAAGTTTTTCCCAGCAACCTTAAGGCCATTTCGAATAGCTGCAGCAACAACAATCGCTGTGCCGTGTTGGTCGTCATGAAAAACAGGGATATTCATGCGAGCGCGTAAACGCTCTTCAATGACAAAGCATTCAGGGGCTTTGATATCTTCTAAATTAATACCGCCAAAGGTCGGCTCTAGTAGTTCAACAGCATCGCAGAAACGATCGACATCAGTTGTATCCAACTCTAGGTCGAACACATCTACATTGGCGAATTTTTTAAATAAAACCGCCTTGCCTTCCATGACCGGCTTGGAAGCAAGCGCACCAATTGCCCCTAATCCAAGCACAGCCGTGCCGTTGGTTATAACGGCAACTAAGTTGCTGCGAGCTGTAAGTTCAGCTGCTTGCAAAGGATCTTCTTCGATCGCTTTACAGGCAAACGCAACACCTGGCGAATAAGCCAGCGCAAGATCGCGCTGGTTAACCATATTTTTAGTTGCCGATATTTCCAGCTTGCCAGGAATCGGATACCGGTGATAATTCAGAGCGTCTTCAGCTAACGACTCATTGGCTGTTTGTGCACTGGTAGTTCCAGCGCCTTGACCATCACTCTTTTGATCACTCATATCGTTGTTCCGGTCTGGTTAAGGTTAAGCATATGTGGGCGTTAAAAGCTCATCAGCGACGGCCCGATTAAACGCACTGCAAACAGCCATAAGAGAAGCTGACACGATATTACTATTCAGAGCCGCGCCGTAACGCGTAGCGCCCTTGCCCGCCTGGATTTCAAAGTAACAAGCCGACTGAGCATCCGCACCCACACCTGTTGCGTGTTGATGATAATCAACAACGCGAAAATCAACTGACAGTGCAGACTTAATAGCGTGGACAAAGGCATCAATAGGTCCATTACCCTGCCCAGAAATTTCAACTTCTTTTCCATTGAGCAGAACAACTGCGGTCAGTGTTCGAAGCGAGTCATCCTTTGGGTCTTCCACACTCGTGTGCTTGATAAACGATAAAGGTTGCACCGCATCGAGGAACGTATTGTCAAACGCGGTTTTTATGGTTACAGAGTCGACTTCTTTTCCGCTTTTCTCACTGATTTGTTGCACCACTTGGCTGAATTCCATTTGCATTCGGCGCGGTAATTCCAGGCCATGATCCTGCTCTAATATGAACGCCACGCCACCTTTACCCGATTGACTATTGACTCGAATAACGGCTTCGTAGGTGCGCCCTAGATCGGCTGGGTCAATAGGCAGGTACGGTACTTCCCATCGCGGTGAATTGCTTTTTCGCATGGCAGAAAAGCCTTTTTTAATGGCATCTTGATGAGAGCCAGAAAAGGCGGTAAACACCAGCTCGCCCGCGTACGGGTGGCGCGGATGGACAGGCAACTGATTGCAGTGTTCTACTGTTCTCATGACCTCATAGATATCTGAGAAATCGAGGTCTGGATTAATACCTTGAGTAAACAAGTTCAATGCAAGCGTGACAATATCGACGTTGCCGGTTCGTTCACCATTACCAAACAGCGTGCCTTCCACTCGATCAGCACCCGCTAACAAGCCAAGTTCAGTTGCAGCCACTGCACACCCACGATCATTGTGCGGATGCAAGCTTAGGCAGATGCTCTCGCGATTTTTCACATGCTTCAAGAACCATTCGATTTGATCGGCGTGGATGTTGGGCATAGACATCTCAACCGTTGCAGGCAAATTGAGTATGGTTGGATTCTCAGGAGTCGGTTGCCAAATGGCATTCACCGCATCACACACCTCTACCGCGTAATCCAACTCGGTACCCGTGAAACTCTCTGGAGAGTACTCAAATTGCCATGCGGTATCGGTCTGCTTAGCTGCATACTCGGCAACAATATCGGCACCGTCTGTCGCTATCTGCTTGATACCGGCACGATCTAAACCAAATACGACGCGGCGCTGTAATTCGGATGTTGAGTTGTACAGGTGCAAAATTGCACTGCGACACCCCTTCAATGATTCAAACGTACGCTCGATTAATGGCCTGCGAGATTGAGTCAATACTTGCAAGGTCACGTCATCGGGAATTCGATTTTCTTCGATGAGCTGGCGAACGAAATCAAAGTCTGTTTGCGAAGCTGCTGGAAATCCCACCTCTATTTGCTTGAAACCTACAGCAACTAGCAAATCGAACATGCGCAATTTGCGCTCAGCACCCATCGGCTCGATAAGGGCTTGATTACCGTCACGCAGATCGACGCTGCACCATAGAGGCGCTTTATCGAGTGTTTTGGAAGGCCATTGACGATCTGTCAAAGGGACTGATGCGAAGGGAGGATATTTAGAGCTAGGGTCGTTCAACATGATTAATTTCCTGATGCGAAGGCTTGATGTCTCTGCGCAATACTGAAAGCCGCCGCCCGGTTACGCGATTCCGGGCGACGGCTTATAAGCGGGTGTACTCCACGCAATAGCGCTCCGCAATCGAGAGCAAACGTATCGATAAATTTAAGCATTATATGGAGCATGACAATCTCGAGAGCTGTACCGGTGTTTTCACGTTGTGTAAGTCACCGGGGTGGCCAATTTTGTGTATCTGGCCAATGGCTAAGGTATTTGGAACCCAGCATTCATTTACAGGGCGCCAGGCGGTGCTTTCCCGGCCCGCTCTATATAGCGGCCGGGCGCATAAGCCTTAACAGGAGCGCATTCGAAGTCATAGGGTCAGGTTAGTCCTGCTAGCGCACGGGGTCAAGCCCAGGTTGAAGATCTAAAACCGGGCGGATCAATTTTTCTAAGCCGTTCAACTTAATTTCATAAATCAACGCCATGCGCTGACCCAAAAGACCTGGTGGAAAGCCCTCTCCCTTGAACCAGACAACGTAGGGTTCTGGCAAATCTATAAGCCGGGTTCCCTTAAAACGACCGAACGGCATGGGCATAGATGCAGCCGCCAACAGATCAGCCGTGTCCAAATCAGTATTCATGGGTGACGGTTGCCTGACTCGTCAGCAAAACGCCCGGCAGGAGCCGTATCTGTCTCAACCGACTGAGCTTGTGGACCACCCGCTATACGAACGTTTCGAGTGCGTAAAACCGGCTGCATAACGGAGGCCACCAATTCACGCCACAAAAATAACAGACCGGAACAGACAATGACCGCTGAACCAAGCAGCACAGTACGATCGGGCGACTCGTTGAATATCCAAGCGCCAAAAATCAGCGCCCACAACATTTGGCTGTATTGCATCGGGGCAACAAATTGGGCCTCTGAGCTGCGGTAAGCCATGATCATTAGGGTTTGCCCAATCACACTCAGCACCCCAATAGCGCACAGCTTTAGCAGCACTTCACCGGACATAGGCACATAGACAAATGCTGTTGCGATACCTGTAACCACCACGTTCGTCAGCATGGGGTAAATAATCAGTGTAACGCTGTGCTCACGCGAACCTATTTTGCGAGTCACGATTGAATTGCATGCCACGCAGACTGCCGCTGTGACTGCCGCTAAGTGCTCAAATGTGAAAGACCCAGATCCTGGCCTCAACACCACTAGCACGCCAATGAGCCCGAGCACGATAGCAAACCAGCGAATCAACCGAATACGCTCGCCTAAAATAGGTATGGCTAGCAAGGTTATTAAAATGGGGGCTGCAAACAGCATGGAATACACTTCTGACAGAGGTAGTTTGCTGAACGCGTAGAACACAGACAACAGGCCAATCACCGTAAACAGGCAGCGCAGAGCGACGTGCACGGGCAATCGAGGCCGCATAGAGCGCTCTCTGCCATCAAACGCTAGAAATAGCGTGAATGGCACAAAGCTGAACAAAACAGCGAAAAAGGCGACTTGAAAAACTGGAATGCCTTCGATGCTCTTGATGACAGCATCGTGGAAAGAGAACACGGCAAAGCCCAAGAGACCAAAACCGACACCCTTCATGGCATTGTTTGCTGTGACGTCGACATTCATAATCTGGGAAGGTAGGCTCTGGCCTTATCGGAATTCATATATTAACTGAAGAATGCTCATGCGATTACTCATCCCCATGCTGATTATCTTACTGGGCGTTGCCTGCGGTTTGGCTGTGAGTAAGTTATTTCCTCAGAGCGAGCATAACCTCAAGGCCAGCCTTGTCGCTGGGGGCGTCGGTGCGTTCGTGGGATTGATGTTACGTGACATCCTGGACGATACGAGCGGGGGCCTACTCGGCGGGGCGTTACTGTTCGCCATACTCGGCGCGACCACACTGTCGCTAATCGTCAATGTTGCCGTTCGATACTTCCGACGTTAAGGCATCCAAATCAACGGCTGGAAAAGGCAGACTTCTGCCGCACACGCGACCAAAGCCAATATCGACATTCAACACTTGTGCATGCTCTAGCAAGGCTAAATTATCAATGCCTGCAGCACAAACCTCTCGATGCTGAGCGTGTGCCGTCTCCACAAGCGCTTCTAATTCTTGACGTTTACGAATATCAAACATCGAAGCTTGCATCACTTTAGCAGTGATCCACAAGTAATCAAAACCCGCTAAATTCTGCAAAGCGGTAAATTGTGGCGCTGAGCTCACACCTTCAAGCATCAGGCGAATACCTTGGCGATTCAGGCGTCGCAGGATAGGCATGCACATTCGCAAATCTTGTGAGACTGTCTCAACACTTAACAATAGGCAGATATCCGAAGGCGCTATTCGTTGAGTTCTACACCGCTCTTTTAACCAAACAGTCGACTCGCTAGTTAACTGTCTCGCGCTCAATGGCAGAATAAGTAAACTTTCAATCGTGGGTCGTGCAAGCTTCAAATTTAATGCAAGGGCGCTTAACGCAGCCTCAAACATAGGACTTTCATCTAACGATTGATCAGACGTGGCAAAGCCTACCGGCTGCATTCGGTAACAGGTCACTAACATCTGTTGATTGAGCAAATGACCCGGCTTCAATCGCCAGTCTTGTGTCGATAGCTCACCTTTTATTGGCGAATCAATATCAACAACCGTGTCATTGTCTGGCGCTCTGACTATCTGAGCAACTTCTCGCTGCTCAGCGCTAGCGTCCTCGAATGAAAGAAGCTCTCCAGGCACCGGCACATCCGATTGCATAAACGACCGAATGGTTGAGAGTAAAATTGAGGCCTCACTCAGAGCTCGCGTGTTGAGCCCACCCTCTTTCGCATTAGGCGAACGATGCCGAGAGGAATCTAAAGAGACAATGCGATAATGAAAACCCATCAGCGCTTTGTGTATGCGCTCGTCGTAGGTGATATCGTTTAGTAAAGCTTCGTATTGATCAGCAATAACAAGCGCATCACTCTCTTCGCATTGGCGCAGCAACAAACACAGGCTTTGCTCACCGATACGACCCAAAGTGTCCCGACGCCGCAAGCGCGTTTCAATAATGGCTAACACGTTTTTTAATGTCTCATCAGAGACTTCAACGCCTTCGTCCTGCCCTAAATCCAGGAGCCCGGGAAAGTGCAAAATCAACAAACACCCACGACGTTGACTCGATGCAGATTTAAGTTGAGCTTCGCGGACTTCCTTCAAAAAAGCTGCGCGGTGCAGCAGTCCTGTCGAAGGGTCGACTGATGATTCGTCAGACATGAATACGTGTCAGCGGCAGTCGCCAAACGCCTCGCTAAGGCGAGCGACAATCCAGCGCAAACTCACGGGAACATCCAAACGTTCGGCGGTACTTGAGGACTCTAACCAAGCGTCATCTTCGCGTGCGCCGACCAGAACCAACGGGTTGTTATTCACTAACTGTTGCTCCAAGTTTTCACACAATTGCCGGGCACTCATATCGGGAAGGTCACTCGTGATGATTAACACATCATATGAATGCTCACGCATCATGAATAAGGCGTTTTCAGAGTTCAGGGCCATGTCTACTTCATAGCCTTGTCGATCCAAATTCAGCCGCAATACGCGCAAAATATGTGCTTGCTCGTCGACAAGCAACACTTTGCGCACTACCTGACTATCACTATGCACCACATTGTGAATGTCAGGGTCGTCCTGATACATCGCTTTCTGTGCACTGGCACTCATATTATAAAAGCCCTAGGTCTGCTCTTTCTTCGCTGTGTAATTCCTAGCGGTCTAGTTCACAGTCACTTAACCCCCAGACCATCAGGTTGTGCAAAGCACACACCCATTTTGTGGACTAGGAAACAGGACTCGGTGAGCGGAGAGAATTGTCTAAACGACTGAGCTCGATCACCACCTGCCAACCATCGAAACACGAATTAAAAAGCATGTAAGCGCGAAACGAGTTTTTTGGTTACCCTTTGTGATCCTGTTTCAACGTCTTCGGAAAATAGCTAAATCATGAGCATGCTGTATCTCGTTCGCCACGGGCAAGCCTCAGCGGGCACCGACAACTACGACAGACTTTCAACCTTAGGACGCCAGCAGGCTCAACTATTGGGCGAATGGTGGGATAAGCAAGGATTTTCACCCGATATAACCTCACATGGTTCGTTATCGCGCCAACGCGATACCGCCCAACTCTCTTTGCAATCACTAACGCCAACATCGCCATCAATCGAACATATCGGTTTGAATGAATACGATCATGACGTGATCGACGCAACGTTCGGCATGGGCGCCAAAAGCGACGCACCCGACTCAATGACCTTTGAAATGTATTTAGGCATCATGCAACGATGGCGTGATAACGAAAGCCACTTGGACGAACATCAGGCTGAGTCTTGGGCAGACTTTCAACATCGAGGATGGCAATGTGTACAAGAGCTGCACAGTACCGCTGCAGACCAGAAGTCTCACGTGTTTTTTACATCTGGCGGCGTGATAGCCAACATCGTCTCAGTCGTGCTTGGGCTTGATTTTAAGCATACTATTGATGCTATATGGCGCATTCGCAACTCCTCTGTAACAACACTACACTTCGACGGCAAAGAAGCTCGTCTGGTTGACTTCAACACAGTGCCGCATTTACAAACTCACCACGACTCATCATTAATTACGCTCATATAGATAAACCACCAGGCAATCACTATGACTACTCTCGAGCAAGCCGACAAACAGTACGCACTTCATCCGTTCACCAACTTATCAGCCCATCAGGCAGATGGTCCCTTTATTATAGAAAAAGGTGATGGTGTTTACGTATGGGATGATCAAGGCAATCGTCTGCTTGAAGGTATGGCAGGCCTATGGTGCACCTCACTAGGATTTAATGAGCAACGGTTAGTAGATGCTGCCGCCAAGCAATTTGCACAACTACCGTATTCGCACATGTTCACCCACCGCTCTACCGCTCCTGCGATAGAACTCTCTCAAAAACTAGTAGAGATGGCACCGGAGGGAATCGGCAAAGCGTTTTTTGTTAACTCAGGTTCTGAGGCAGTAGACACCGCTATAAAGATGGTTTGGTACTACAACAATGCGCTAGGGCGTCATAAGAAAAAAACCATCATTGCCAGACACCGCGCTTATCACGGTATTACGGTTGCGGCGGGAAGTTTGACAGGACTCCCTTATGCGCAGGACGGTTTCGATTTACCGGCTATTCCTGTCATGCATGTAGAAACACCTCACCACTACCGGCATGCAGAACCTGATGAAACTGAAGAGAACTACGCGTCACGATTAGCCCAATCGCTTGACGACCAAATCATCGCGGCAGGGGCAGACACCATCGCCGCCTTTATCGCAGAACCTGTCATGGGCGCTGGTGGAGTTGTTATTCCACCCAACACCTACTTTGATAAAGTGCAAGCGGTGCTGAAAAAGCACAACATACTTTTTATTGCTGATGAAGTTATTTGCGGTTTTGGTCGAACCGGCAATACGTGGGGCTGTGACACTTACAACATAAAGCCAGACATTATGACCTGTGCAAAACAATTATCCTCCGCCTATCTGCCTATAGGTGCGGTGCTAATTACTGATCATATCTATGACACGTTCCAACAGTACAGCGATCAACTCGGTGTTTTTGGTACGGGCTCAACTTACGGTGGACACCCAGTGTCAGCAGCCGTCGCGCTAGAAACATTGCGCATTTATGAATCTGACAAAATCTTTGAGCATGTAAGAGAACGTACGCCGCATTTTAAAGAACGCGTGCAAGCATTACAAAACCACCCTCTCGTTGGTCAAGCACGCAGCGTAGGCTTGATTGGTGCCATTGAGTTGGTCGCGGATAAAGCCAGTAAAGAACAATATCCGGCAGCTAACAAAATGGCGGCACAAGTCATGGCTGCGGCGCGCAAAAGGAACCTGATACTACGAGCAACACCTGGAGACAGCGTTGCATTTTGCCCACCGCTCATAATTAACGATGATCAAATAGACGAAATGTTTGACGCCGTTGCCGATGCATTAAACGAGGTGCATCGAAGTTTGTAGTGATTGAAGGCATAAAAAAGGCCGCATTACTGTGCGGCCTTTTTTAAGCTAGTAAAGAACAAACAGCGTATTCAACTTTCTACCGTTTGCGGACGCTGGTACGCCAGCCCTTCACTATCAAACAAATAGCAGCGACGAGCAGGAATAGTTAACTCTATAGAATCACCATGCCCTGTTGCATCCATACCTGGGCGTTGCACAACAAAATGCTTCATACCGCCACATTGGCCGTACAAAAATGTTGACCCTCCTAGCCGCTCTACCACGTCTATTTTTATAGGCAGAGTGAAGTCTCCGGTATCGCTGCCTGCATCCTCAGGACGTATACCCAGAGTGGCAGTGGAACCTGCTACTGCACGAGAGGCATCCACTGACACAGTCGCCGTCGTATTGTCAGGAAGCTCAATCACAGCGTGAGTGTCACTGCCCTCACGAACAGTTACTTCAATAAAATTCATTCTTGGCGAACCAATAAAACCTGCAACAAACAAATTATCGGGATGATGATACAGCTCTAATGGCGAGCCTATCTGCTCAACATAACCCGCTTTTAGCACGACGATTTTATCGGCCATAGTCATGGCTTCAACCTGATCATGGGTCACGTAGATCATGGTTGCATTAAGCTCATTGTGTAACTGCGCAATCTGAAGTCGCATTTCAACACGAAGCTCAGCGTCTAAGTTTGATAGCGGCTCATCAAACAAAAACACATCGGGGTTACGCACAATAGCTCGCCCTATAGCGACTCGCTGACGTTGCCCACCCGACAGGTTTTTCGGCTTGCGATCGAGTAAGGCCTCTAATTGAAGGGTCTTAGCGGCCACACCTACTTTGGCAGCAACGTCTTCCTTGCTCGCGCCACCCATGCGCAGACCAAAGCCCATGTTCTCAGCCACTGTCATGTGAGGGTAAAGAGCATAGGATTGGAACACCATGGCAATGCCACGATCAACCGCCTCAACCTCTGTGACATCTCGACCTTTGATGTGAACAGAGCCGTCTGAAATTTCTTCAAGCCCTGCAATCATTCGCAGCAATGTGGATTTACCACAACCAGACGGGCCAACGAACACAATGAACTCACCGCTGGGCAACTTCATGTCTACGCCGTGGATGACTTCTGCATCCCCATAACGTTTAAAGGCCTTACGCAGCTCTACTTCAGCCATTGCTCATCTCTTCAGTTGGTGTAACGATTAAACAGCTCAGCCAGTGGCTTAAATAATCGCTACGGTAAAAATTCAATGTGGAGATTCTGGCGAAACACCTGTTCGAGGTGCTTGTCGCCTTGAAATCTCTGCGGCAGCAGCGATTAACGATTCTCGCCAACTTGCCAATTCATCTTCTGAGGTCCTAAACGCCGGAGCCGTAATACTTAGTCCAGCGATAGCACGCCCGGTTGAATCGACCACCGGTGCGGCAATTGAGCGTGACCCCAAAAAGCGCTCCTCGGCATCAATTGCATAGCCTTGCTGGCTAACATCACTTAGCTCTTTAGACAACGCTACTTTGTCAGTAATTGTGTTGGGCGTAAAGCGTGCGAAGGATATCCGACTCATAATATCCTTCTGTTGCTTGTCTTCACACCACGCCAACAGTACCTTGCCTGTGCCCGTGCAATACACCGGCTCTCGATTACCCACACTGATTGAGTGACGCACACTACGGGTGCTTTCGACATGATCGATAACCACCACATGGGTATCAGCGAGTACCGCTATTTGCACCGTCTCACCACTCAAAGCATTTAACGCCAACAACTGATCTCGGGCTAATACGCGAATATCTGAACGAGTCCAGATGCAATTTGCCATTTCGAGAATACGGTAGCCAGAGGACCACGTGAGGGAACGCTCATCGAGTTGGATCAAGCGCTCGTCGGCCAGCTCGTTGAGCAGGCGGTGCAATGTGGCTTTGGGAATACTGCTGAGCTCCTCGAGCTCGGAAAAACGCAAAGGCCCTTCAGTGACAATGAGATCGAGTAGATTGATGGCACGAACCACACCGCCAACGCTACGGCGCGCGGACGCGGGTGTTGTCGCGGTCGCGGTCGCAGCAGCAGCCGACGACGTTCGTTTCACAGTTTCAGCAGGTTTTGAATCGTCACTCATAAATAAGCGGTGTCACTTTGCTGTTTTCAATTGACAGCTTTTGACTGTCGCTCTTATACTTTTGGAACATTGTTCCATTTTTAAGCTTCAGGTGCAATGTGTAGGCTCGGCAGAATTCATTGATGGCGCTAGCGTCGCCACAAAAATTAGCCGTTCTACCCCATTGTTGAAGCTAACATTGATAGAGAAAGAAGCCGCAAGGTCACAGCCAGGTAAAGTCCGTGCTCTTGCAATCCGAATACACGACATTCAAAGTTTTCGAGTAAACGATCCAGTCATGTCCACTCAAACAGCTTTCTGGCGACTAGACGGTACGTCCACCACACTTCTCGTTGTGCAGGACCACCTCGTGCCCAGACTTTATTGGTTTGGCAGCAAACTGGATGCCGACCTATCCATCGATTCTTTGCTCGCGCTTGACGACACCGCACTTGCATTTGGCACTCGCGACACCGTAACCCCGCTGTCTCTGTTTCCTCAAGCCAGCACGGCTTATGCCGCCTCCCCCGCCTTGTCGGCGCATCGCAACGGTTCACAGTTCGCCCATCGATTAGAGACCCGCGCGGTAAAGGCGCTAGATAATTCACTGAATATTGAGTTGTGCGATGAACAGGCAGGACTCAGTGTCCACATTATTCTGTCACTAGAGCCGAATAGCGATGTTGCCACCCTATCCACTCGATTACTCAATACCGGCACTACACCGCTGACAGTGGATTGGCTTGCAGCGGGAACACTACCGGTTCCAGCTCACTACCGCGAATGCTTGTCTCAACACGGACGTTGGGGATTCGAGAATCAGACGTACCGACGCGATATCGAACCGGGACGTATTGACATCACCAATCTTCACGGCCGCACCAGCCATGAGCATTCCCCCAGCATGGTTCTAGGCTCGGCAGGCTTTTGCGAAGACGATGGAGATGTGCTGTTTTCACACCTCGCCTGGAGCGGAAACTTTAGCCTTAGAGTTGAGCAACTAAGCACTAGCGAGATCTCCCTACAGTGTGGTGTTCATTATCTGCCCGGTGAATGCGTCCTAGAACCCAATGGTGAGGTATCAACTCCCACCTTGGTGTTTTCCCGTGGACAAGGCATGAACGAATGTACCCAGCGTTTCCACGACTATATGCGCCGCTGTGTGCTACCCGCTTGGACGCGACAAGTCAGGCCCATACATGCCAATAGTTGGGAGGCGCTGTATTTCAATCATGACGAAGACGCTTTGTATTCGCTCATTGATGCAGCAGCAGGCGTCGGCGCCGAACGTTTTGTTCTTGATGACGGTTGGTTTCTGCATCGACGCACCGACAATGCAGGTTTAGGTGATTGGTTTGTCGACAAATCGGTATACCCCAATGGTCTACAACCTATCGTTGATAGGGTGCGCCAACATGACATGCAGTTCGGTCTGTGGTTTGAACCTGAAATGGTCAACCCAGACAGTGACTTATACCGAGAGCATCCTGACTGGGCTCTGCATATTGAGCACATAAACACGCCTTTGGCGCGCAATCAATTGGCGTTGGACATCTCGCGTGACGATGTATCCGATTACCTCTTCAAATGCATTACCTCTTTGGTCCACGAATATGCCATCGACTACATAAAATGGGATCAAAATCGAGACTTAGTATTGGCTGGCAATGGCAGTGAGGCGCGTGCAGCAGCCCAGCCTACTGCCTTATACCGATTGCTCGCCAGAATCCTTAGCGAATGCCCAGGTTTAGAGATAGAAACGTGCGCCTCTGGAGGCGCCAGGTTTGATATGGCGGTGCTCGAACACACGGGACGTGTCTGGACCTCTGACAATATAGACCCCATTGAAAGAGCGAGCATTCAGCAGGGTTTTTTGCGATTCATGCCGCCAGAAATCATGGGCGCTCATGTCGGTCATAAGACAGCGCACTTAACCGGGCGAGCAACAAGCCTTCACACCCGAGCCATAGTGGCCTTACAAGGTCAATTCGGATTCGAATTGGATGCACGTCGCCTCGAGTCGCAAGATGTCATCACGTTACAGCACTACACGCAGCTGTATAAGGCTAACCGTGATTGGTTAGCTAACGCACGGTACTGGCAAATACCCACCGATTCTTCATCGCTCATTGCCAGCGGCAATGTTGATACGACTCAAAGCAGAGCTTTTTTCAGTATTGTTGCTACCAGCAACTTGCGAACGAGCAAGGCAGGCCATATACGCTTACGCGGTCTTGACCCCAGCGCCCGTTACACCGTTAAACTTGAGAGCATTAACGTGGCAGATTTAATTCCGTTTAACGCCATCATTCCCAATTGGTGCGAACAAGACATAACAACCAGCGGTGAACTACTCATGAAAATAGGCGTCCCCTTACCGGTTATGCCGCCCCAATCAGCGTTGCTAATCGGGTGTCAAAAGGTGCTGGGTCAATGAGTGCCGTCGTTGAACAAAGCATCGAACGTTTAGTTGAACGTTTTAATCAAAAATTTGGACGAGAAGGAGAGCAATTATTGGCTTTCTTTGCTCCCGGACGTATCAACTTAATCGGTGAATACACCGACTTTACCGGCGGCTTGGTTTTCCCTTGTGGCATTACACAAGGTACAACGCTTCTCATACGAAGAACTCACAATAAACAGTATCGGTTTGCCAGTACTAATTTTGATTTAATGGCGCAACTTGAGCAAGCTGAAATCAATCAAACCTACGGGGACAATTGGATAAATTACCCGCTCGGTGTGCTCGATCAATTCACCCGTAACGGTGTGGAACTCGATGGTTTTGACTGCCTTTATTCAGGTAATGTCCCCAATGGTGCCGGCCTTAGTTCCTCGGCCTCCATCGAAGTGGTAACCGCATTTGCATTAAATACACTCATGGGCACACATTTATCACTGCTTGATCAGGTGAAAATATCGCAAGCCGCTGAAAACGATTTTGTTGGTATGAAGTGCGGCATCATGGATCAATTTGCAGTCGCTTTCGCGCAAACTGATCATGCCATGATGCTCAACTGCCATAGCTTAGAGCATCGGCAGGTACCCTTAAAATTAGACACCTACTCCATAGTGGTTAGTAATACTAACCAACGCAGAGAACTCAATGAATCTGCCTATAACGATCGTGTATCCGAATGCGAACGAGCACTGACGCTGTTAAAGCCGGTACTTAACATAACCTACCTTGCTCAACTCACACCCGAGGCATTGGACCAACATCAATCGTTGTTTTCCAATGACCCAGTCGCGTTAAAACGCGCACGCCATGTGTGCGAGGAAAACGCCCGAGTTAGAGCGGCAGTCCCCGCGCTAGAGTCAGGCGACATGGCAGAATTTGGTCGTTTAATGAATGCCTCTCATGATTCGCTGCGAGATCTGTTTGAAGTATCCAGCGAACCATTAAATCAATTGGTGAATTTAGCGCGAGAACAAACATCCGTATTAGGCAGTCGCTTAACCGGTGCAGGCTTTGGAGGCTGCACGGTCAGCATAGTACCCAACGCCGATGTTGAAAAATTCCAACAAGTCGTCGGCAAGGCCTATACGGCAGCAACAGGTCTAACCGCAGATTTTTATGCAATGCAGCCTGGTGATGGCGTTAAACAACTCAGCATTGAGACATCTGCATGAGCGGTAACTGGCAACGGCGTTGGCAGCCCCTGTTACAACAATGGGTCATGATCTCTGCCCGTTCTGCAGGCAGACCTTGGTCTGGAGCGATCCCCAACCGGGAGGCTAAATTAACGCCCGCTCACGATCCTGATTGTTACCTATGCCCCCGCGTTATTCGCGCCAATGGCACAACAAATCCTGATTATGCGGGTGCTTATGCATTCGACAACGACTTCCCATCGCTCTCTTTCGACGCACCCGTTAGCGATACAGATGCTGAGGAGGCTGGGCATGCGCAGTCGCTCACACGCACAGCGCCTGCGCACGGACACTGTCGGGTGTTGTGCTGGTCAGAACAGCATGACGCAACCTTGGCAAACATCAGTGATGCACAGATGCGAGCCGTGGTTCGGCTCTGGCAAGCTGAATATACTCGCCTTGCTCAAACGCCTAACATTGCAAACGTTCTTATCTTTGAAAACAAAGGTGTGGAAATTGGAGTCTCTAACTTACATCCACATGGGCAGATTTACGCTACCTCTTTTTTAACCGATACCGCAACAAGCATGCGTGATGCGCAAGTTGAGTTTGCCAACACTCACAATGGTGACTCACTGTTAGTGAGTTTACTGCAAGATGCCCACACTCAAGAACATCTAGTGGTTGAGAAGAACACACACTTTTCTGTCATCGTACCGTTTGCCGCACGCTTCGCGTACGAGACCTGGATAGTGCCACACCGCCATGTGTCTAATTTAACGGATATGACCGACACAGAATTGGATGAGCTAGCGGGTGTTTATCAGCGACAAGTAAACCGCTACGACGTCTTGTTCCAGCGCTCAGCCCCTAACATTACGTTGCTTCACAACGCGCCATGTAGTGAGCTTGATGCTGATAAAAACAAGCAATGCTGTTTTCATTTAGCCTTTCACCCGCCTCTACGTGATGCAGAAAAATTAAAGTATTTAGCGGGTTTCGAATCGGGCTCAAGTAATATTGTTAATCCTGTTCAACCTGAGCTTGCCGCAGAACAACTGCGCGCCATCAATGTGCAGGAGCACTCAGCATGAAAACAGGCGTTTGCTACTACCCTGAGCACTGGCCTGAAGAACGTTGGGCGCTTGATGCTAAGCACATGCGTGAAATGGGTCTGCAAGTCATTCGTATTGGCGAATTTGCATGGAGTCGGTTGGAGTCTTTTGAGGGCACCTTAAATTTCGATTGGCTGGAGCGTGCTATTGATACGCTACACGCGGAAGGTCTTTCGGTTGTTCTAGGAACCCCCACAGCCACCCCACCTCGTTGGATGCTGGATAAACACCCCGACATGCTAGCCGTCGATACCCAAGGCCGTATTCGCGATTTTGGTTCTAGACGCCACTATTGCTTCTCGCATGCTCCCTACCTCGAAGAATGTAAGCGCATCGTGACATTGTTAGCTGAGCGCTTTGGACAACACCCTGCCATTATTGCGTGGCAAACGGACAACGAATACGGGTGCCATGAAACGAGTATTAGTTACTCGCAACATGCGCTGGCAGCTTTCCAAACATGGTGCGAGGATCAGTACGGATCAATCACCACATTAAACGAGGCGTGGGGAAATGTATTCTGGAGTATGGAGTACGATAACTTTCATCAAATAGGCCTACCTACGGGTACTGTCACCGAAAGCAATCCTTCCCATCAGCTTGCTTACTGGCGCTTTTCCAGCACGCAAATACAACGCTTCAACAAAGCTCAAGTTGATATTATTCGACGACTCTCGCCAGGCACCGATGTATTGCATAACTTCATGGGCAACTTTGTCGAATTTGATCATCACGAAGTATCTAAAGATTTGGACATCGCCACATGGGACAACTACCCACTGGGATTTCTAACACGCGACAACACAGACCCATTGGACCAGGAGCGCTTCGCGCGTACAGGTCACCCAGACGGCTCAGCCTTTCACCACGATTTGTACCGCGGATGTTGCGACGGGCGTTGGTGGGTCATGGAACAACAGCCCGGCCCTGTCAATTGGGCGCCGTACAATCCCTCACCGGTTAACGGCATGGTTCGTTTATGGGGTTGGGAAGCTTTCGCTCATGGCGCTGAAGTGATGAGCTATTTTCGCTGGCGACAAGCACCCTTTGCCCAAGAACAAACACATGCCGGCTTGCTCTTATGCGATGCCTCTGAAGATATCGCAGCCACGGAGGTTGCTCGGCTCAATGCAGAGCTTCAGACACTGAACGCATTCGCCCAAGCAAACAGTCTACCTAGTGAGCAACCGTCGGCATCGATTAATGATGCTAAAACGGTGCAATCTGATATTGCCATTGTGTTCAGTTATGCCGGTGTTGCAATACAAGATATACAACCGCCAGGCGGTGAGCAGTTTAGTGCACTGGGCTTTTGTCAGAAGCTGTATAGCGCATGCCGTCAATGGGGTGCAAACGTCGATATAGTCTCGCCCACTGCATCGTTGACAGGCTATAAGCTAATCATCCTATGCACGAGCACCGAAGACACGCCTGAACTTTTAGCTGTACTCAGGGCTGCTCACGAAAGCTCGGACTGTGTTGTTGCTTTATTTCCAGGCACCGCTAGTAGAAGCCGCGAATACCGCATGCCAAATATGTTAGCCCCAGGTGCCTTGCAAACATTAATTGATCTGCGCGTAACCCGTAGTGAATCCCTCCCCCCTCACGAAATGTTAACGGCGAAATCCGCCGATAATCTAACCACTCATTGTGGACAATGGCGGGAATGCATTCAGAGCAACATTAAACCGCATGCTCAGTTTGACGATGGCTGGGGCTTTCATTATCAGCAAGATCGCATTCATTATATTAATGCGATACCCGACGCCACAGGGCTACTAGAACTATTTGGCCGTCTATTCCACGAAAGTGGAATAAGGGCTAAAAACCTAGGCCCGTATTTACGCACTCAGCGCGTTGGGAATTGGCGCTTAGCCTTCAATTTCGGCAAGGAACCCGTCAATTTGGCTGATAACCTGGGTCTGAGCTTCGATTTTACAGCCAACACCCCCGTTATCATTGGCTCTTCAATACTGCACCAAGGCGAAGTTGCTGTCTGGGCGGTTCGATGATGGGATAATGTTATGGTGAGAATTAATGACGTTTTGTACTAGTGAATTAAATGCCTAAAAGCATTTCACTACGATCCGCACAGGATCACGGGTTACGGCAAACGCCCGTAAAAATTAAATGCCAAACTTAAGTAAGCCATTTTCTGGAGATAATGAAACCAATGTTTAACACACTAAAGAGAACTGCTGCAGCACTTGCTGTTGCCAGTCTGATCAGTGCACCGGCATTAGCCGCTGACCTGGTTATCAACTTTGATGACCTTAACGAAGCGCCTAAGTTGGGCTTCGAAACAGCTGTTGAAAAATTCAAAGCAGCTAATCCTGACATCAACGTTATTGTGAACATCACTGATCGTGAAGCTCACAAAACTGCGATTCGTAACTTCCTAAGCGCAGATGCTCCTGACGTCACTTCTTGGTACCCAGGAAATCGTATGGCACCTTTCGTTAACGCCGGTCAATTTACTGATGTGTCTGACTTGTGGGAATCTGAAGGCTTCAACGATTCACTAGCATCTACTAAGTCTGCAATGACTATCGATGGTAAGCAATGGGGTGTTCCTTACACGTACTACCAGTGGGGCATCTACTACCGTTCTGACATCTTCGCAGCTCAAGGCATCGAAGTTCCAACTAACTGGGAAGGCTTGCTAGCAGCTTCTGCAAAATTGAAAGAAGCGGGTATCGCTCCATTCACTATTGGTACTAAGTACCTTTGGACTGCAGCAGGTGTATTTGACTACCTGAACCTACGAACTAACGGCTATGACGTTCATAACGATCTGACAGCTGGCAAAATCAAGTACACCGATCCACGTATCGTTGATGTATTCGAAAAGTGGAAAGAACTGGTTGAGCCTGGTTACTTCATCGAAAACCACGCGACTATGAGCTGGCAGGAAGCACTAGCACCTTTCATTAAAGGTGAAGCTGCTATGTACGTTATGGGTAACTTCAGTGTTGCGGCAATGCGCGAAGGTGGCCTAACTGACGACCAAATCGATTACTTCCAATTCCCTGAAATTACTCCGGGTGTAGCACGTGCAGAAGAAGCACCTACTGATGCTTTCTTCATTCCTTCAAATGCAAAGAACCCAGAAGATGCTCGTAAATTCTTAGCATTTGTTGCACAGCCTGATATCCAATCTGAGTGGAACGCGACTATCGGTCAGCTACCTATCAACAAGAACTCAACTGTTGGTGATGACAAGTTCATTCAAAAAGGATTTGAAACGGTAAGTACTGCAGAAGGACTGGCTCAGTTCTTCGACCGTGATGCTCCTGCTGAAATGGCAAAAGCTGGCATGGAAGGCTTTCAAGAGTTCATGATTAAGCCTGAGCGTTTAGATGCAATTCTTAAGCGTCTCGACAAAGTTCAAGAACGTGTTTACAAGTAAAACTTGCGTTTAAGTAGTAAGCAGTAGATTTCGGCGTACCAGCCATTCAGTGTTACCGCTGGTACGTCGAAACGTTGTAATCACCGAGTAAGGAGAGCAGATAATGTCTAGTACCGGTAGTGCGCAGGTTGCAGATAACAAATCGGGCGCCTCCCCAGGTGGACAGCGAAGTTGGTTTTTCCGAAATCGTATCAAATTAGCGCCCTGGCTTTTTCTTCTGCCAGGCCTACTCTTCTTTTCCGTTTACGTCATTGCCCCTATTTTCCAGTCCATCTGGATTTCCTTTTACGAATGGGATGGCCTGAGTCCTAAGCAATGGGTTGGCACAGCCAACTATGTTGAGCTGTTGGACGATGATCGGTTTTATACCTCACTCATCAATAATGTTTGGTGGCTTGTGCTTTACATGCTGGCGGTGCCAGCAGGTCTAGGCATAGCGCTATTTTTGAATCAAACCGTCACTGGTATCAGACTCTATAAGTCTTTATTCTTCTTTCCGTTTGTTATTAGCCAAGTTGTTGTCGGACTCATCTTTACGTGGTTCTACAACCCGGACTTTGGCATCGTAGGTATTGTCTGGGAGTTCTTCGGTGCAAAACCTCCTGCTATTCTTGCTGATGAAGACCTAGTTACTTTCGGCATCATCGCAGCAGGCCTCTGGCCTCAAATTGCCTATTGCATGATTCTGTACCTTACAGGTCTTAACAATGTCTCTCCCGATCAAGTTGAGGCGGGCCGTTTAGATAATGCCAAGGGCTGGAAAATGCTTTGGTTTATTATTTTGCCGCAACTCAAACCTGCGACATTCATTGCTATTGTGGTCACGGTTATTGGCGCATTACGATCCTTTGACTTGATTGCGATCATGACGCAAGGCGGACCCTATGGTTCATCGAATGTACTCGCCTACTACATGTACGAAACAGCACTCTCAGAGTATGGTTTTCGTATGGGTTACGGATCGGCTATCGCAACGGTGCTCTTCCTCATCATGCTCGTCTACATAAGTTTTTTCTTGTGGCGCATGTATCAAGACGAAAAGGGGTAAGTAGACATGTTTCCAAAACCGATAGAAAAATCCAGTGCTGGCGTTCGTGTTAGCTATCAGATCATCTTGCCCATAGCCCTGTTTGTTTGGCTGCTTCCTTTACTGGCAATTTTTCTGACATCCATCCGCCCCTCGATTGATATTAATGCCGGCAACCTCTTCGGGGTACCGTCCGATTTTCTTCTCATAGAAAATTATACGGCCGTGTTTAAACAATCTAAGGCGGGTCTATATTTGTGGAACTCAATACGCATCACAGTCCCCACCGTTATATTGGCCGTGGGCCTGTCATGCCTAACAGGATACGCGCTGTCGGTGTACCGATTTAAATGGGCCATTCCGTTATTTTTCGTCTTTGTCGCAGGTAATTTTGTCCCGTTTCAAATCCTGATGGTTCCGGTTCGCGACCTGTCCGTCAATACTGGGCTATACAACACAATCACCGGTTTGGTGCTGTTCCATTCAGCTTTCCAGTTAGGGTTTTGTACGCTATTTATGCGCAACTTTATAAAAGCCTTGCCATTCGAACTGATTGAATCAGCACGCATAGACGGTGTCGGTGAATTCAAAATATTTTGGTATCTCGTTTTACCGCTTGTTAAGCCTGCTATTGCAGCGCTATCGGTCTTGATATTTACTTTTATCTGGAATGATTTTTTCTGGGCAACAGTTCTGCTTCAAGGTGATCACGCCCTACCCATCACCGCAGGCGTCAGATCACTAAACGGGCAGTTTGTTAGCCAATGGCAGTTGGTGTCTGCAGCCTCGCTGCTGGCAGCAGTTCCTCCTGTCGTCATGTTTTTCGCTATGCAAAAACACTTCATTGCAGGACTGACGCTAGGTGCTACTAAAGGCTGATTTTTAGTAAGTCCATGTCTGATGTAAACTAAAAGGGTCCCTCATGGGGCCCTTTTTTTATCACCCATTTGATGTCAACCAACACACACTCACGTTATGAACACAGCATCCAACTCTGAAACAACAGTCGGTGTCTTTGGACTCGGCTCCATGGGATTCGGCATGGCAGCATCAGCGCACAATGCCGGTTTCAGTGTGTATGGGTTTGACCCCAACGTTAAGGCGATTCAACAATTTGTTGATCTGGGCGGTAAGCAGGCGTCCCCAGACGATATTGCACGCACCCTAGATGTAGTCGTCGTGGTGGTGGTAAACGCTGCACAAACTGAAACAGTACTCGTGGGCGACGCGGGTATTTTAAAAAACATGAAATCTGGATCTACCGTTATTGCCTGCGCAACGGTTCCGCCAGAATTTGCCAAACGTATGGAAGCCCATTGCCACGAATTTGGCATCCATTACCTTGATGCGCCTATTTCAGGCGGCTCAGTAAAAGCTGCAGCCGGATTGTTAACCGTTATGGCTAGCGGTTCAGCAGACGCATTTAACGGCGCTCGCCCAGTGCTGGGAGCACTCGCAGAAAAAGTATTCGAACTGGGGGATCATGCAGGACCAGGCTCTGCTATGAAAGTGGTAAACCAACTGCTTGCCGGTGTACATATTGCGGCAGCTGCAGAAGCTATAACGTTTGGTATTAGCCAAGGTATCGAAGCCTCGCAATGTGTAGACGTTATTTCGCAATGCGCAGGCACGTCGTGGATGTTTGAAAATCGCGGCCCACATATTGCGCAAGGCGATTACACCCCCCACTCCTCTGTAGAAATCTTCGTCAAAGATTTAGGCATTGTCAGCGACATAGCTCGGCAAAGCCGATTCGCAGCGCCTATCGCCGCCACGGCCCTGCAACAGTTCGTAGCAGCCTCAGGCATGGGCTTTGGTGGCGAAGATGATTCAGCCGTTGCCAAGGTCTATGCAGCACAAGCGAACCTAGACTTACCCGAAGGAGACACTAAATGAAAATCGGTGTTATTGGTGATGACTTTACCGGCTCATCCGATATTGCTCTGACCCTGGCCCAGGGCGGCATGAACACTGTGCAATATGTTCGCACCCCTACGTCGCCTGCCAATGCGACTGTAGAAGCTGGCATCATTTCGCTCAAATCTCGCTCGTGCCCAATAGATGAAGCCGTAGCAAATTCTTTGCAAGCGTTAACGTGGTTATTAGAACAAGGCTGCGAACAAATCATATTCAAGTATTGCTCAACATTTGACTCAACACCTGCAGGCAATATTGGCCCTGTCATTGATGCCTTAGTTAACGCACTACAGATAAAAGAGCCTGTCATTGTTTGCCCTGCGTTTCCAGCAACGGGCCGCACCATTTATCAGGGGCATTTATTTGTGTTCGACACACTGCTATCAGAGAGCGGGCTTCAGAATCACCCCATCACACCTATGAGCGACCCTGACCTTCGTCGTTGGCTGGCACATCAAACGACAATGCCCATCGGGCACCTGCCCTTAAACACATTGCGCACAGGCAATGCTCGTGCACATCTTCAATCTGAAGCCACATCGGGTAAGCAGTACATTGTGGCTGATGCAGTCGCTGACAGTGACTTAATAGAACTTGCCAATGCAACCCAAGGATTAAAGTTGCTAACGGGAGGTTCAGGCATAGCGATTGGCCTGCCGCAACTCTATGGAAAAACTGCGTCCGATCAAAGCGATTGGCAAGGTGAGAACGGTATGACGCTTGCGTTATCCGGATCGTGCTCTGCCACAACACTGTCTCAAGTAGAGCACCATAAAGACCACGGTGGCGCACATAAGGCTATTAACATAGCCGAACTTCTGGACGGCAAAATACACGCACAAGCTATTATTGACTGGGCGAAAACACAGACATCACTGCCGTTAGTATCAACCTCCGACACACCAGAAAACGTCAAAGCACTACAAGAAAAATACGGCGCTGAAAAAGCAGCCAACACCATCGAGCTATTTTTTGGTGAGCTGGCAACGCTAGCGGTCACACAAGGCTATCACTCGCTTATTTGTGCAGGTGGTGAGACCTCCGGCGCTATTGTTCAAGCGTTGGATATGGAGGCATTAGAGATTGGCCCCATGATTGACCCAGGTGTGCCAGCATTGAGAATCAGCAATCAACCCATAACCATTGCCTTAAAATCTGGGAACTTTGGTGCTATCGATTTCTTTGAAAAAGCCCGTGGTATTTTGAGCGCTTAACTACGCTCTTTTGTCAGTACTAACACTGCTGACAATATCAACGCAGCACCTACCCAAGCAATGATACTCAAACGTTCACCTAGCATGATGTAACCCGCAGCGGCTGCAAACAATGTCTCAGTGGACAAGAGCACGGACGCTCTTGGAGCTGCCACATGTTTTAAGGCCATTGCCATGAGTGCAAACGTAAAGGCTGTGGACAATAACCCCACATAGATGATTGGAATCGCGGCACTCTTTATCTTTTCTACGTCAATTGTTTCAAAAAACAAAGCTGACGTTAACCCGAGTAGTCCAACGATAAAAAACTGAAAACACGTATAGCTAAGCGGTAGATTCCACTTAGAGGATTCGCCGGTTGTAATGAGCAAGAGCGCCCAGAACAGTGAAGATGCAGCCACCAACAAGTCACCGTTGGACAAGCTTGCAATAGAGCCACCACTGAGTCCCCACACCCCAAGAAAAGCCAAACCCACAGCAAGCCAGGTGATACTGGATGGCGCTCGACGCTTTATGACCCAATATAAAAAAGGCGTGATAACCACATAGATAGCGGTTAGAAAACCCGTATTAGTAACGGTAGCCGTAACCAACCCCAGTTGCTGTATAGAACCTGCAATGAAAAAAATCAATCCGCCCAACAAGGCAATAGGTACAAGCTTTCGGGGTGACTGTGCAGATTTTTTCTGCTCTAACAAAGCTAACGGCAGCAGTGCTACGGCTGCCAACATGCCGCGCAAACCTATAAACAACAATGGACCAACATGCTCCATTGCGATTTTTTGGAAATAGAAAGCCACGCCCCAAATAAGCGCTGCGAACAAAACCAATAGATCCGCGCGAGATCTAAGCTTAACGGCACTCATGCGTTGTTAAACACCTAAGTACTGCTTAACGGTTTGATCATCTAACGTATCTATGCCGCCAGACCACACCGTGGAACCACGCTCCAAAATAACGGCAGTGTCGGCAACGCCCTTAAGTTCCTTCAATGATTTATCAACCACCAACAGTGATAGATTTGACGTCTCTTTTAAGGTGTGCAAAGCAGACCAAATTTCCTGCCTTACTAATGGCGCTAAGCCTTCCGTTGCTTCATCTAAGATTAAAATGCGAGGGTTGGTCATCAGCGCTCTGCCAATAGCCAACATTTGCTGCTCACCCCCTGACAAGGTATTTGCCATTTGGCGACGTCGCTCTTCAAGTCGAGGGAACAATTTAGCAACGGTGACAAAATTCCATTCACCCGCTCGCGAAGCTGCACTTAAATTTTCTTCAACGGTAAGATTAGGAAAACATCGCCGCCCCTCAGGTACAAGACCGACACCCAGACGGGCTACTTTAAAAGAAGGCAGGCTATTGAGCTTATGACCATCTAAAACAATGTCACCTGCGCCCACCGGTAGCATTTTACAAATAGTTTTAATCGTTGTTGATTTACCCATGCCGTTGCGCCCCATTAGCGCAACAACCTCTCCAGCATTGAGCGATAAAGAAACATCAAACAATGCTTGTGTGGATCCATACCAGCTTGCCACATGCGTCATTGTAAGTAGGCTCATGAGTCGCTTCCTAGGTACGCTTCCCTGACACTCTCGTTGGCCCGAATCTCAGCTACGGTTCCTGTGGCTAAAAGTTGGCCATACACTAAAACACTGATGCGATCAGCCAATGCGAACACAGCATCCATGTCGTGTTCAACCAACAATATGGGTGCCTGCGTGCGTAGTGTGTCTAAAAACTGCGTTAGTTGAAGAGAGCCTTGTGTGCCCAAACCTGCCATAGGCTCGTCCATAACAAACAATTTAGGTTTCAGGGTCAGTGCAATGGCTATTTCCAACTGACGCCTCTGCCCATGAGACAACTCAGATGTGCGTGAACGTGCAACGTCGAGTAGTCCAACACGCTCCAGCGCATCGTTGGCTCTAGTTAGTAAAGCTGACTGCTTAAGCGCTGCGCCAAATAGTTTAAATGATTGCCCTGTCGCGCCCATCGCGCCAAGTAAGGCATTTTGGAGGACTGTATCTTCCATTGCCAACGCCGACACTTGAAACGTGCGTGCTAATCCTTTTCTAGCTCGGGACACCGTGCTGTCCCGCGTGACGTCCTCGCCCTCTAAAATGATACTGCCCGTATCCGGACTCAAGCTTCCCGCTATTTGCTGGATGAGCGTGGATTTCCCAGCGCCGTTGGGGCCTATTAATGCGTGTATCTCGCCACGACGCAAATCGATACAGATATCGCGAGCTGCGTGCACAGCCCCAAAACGCTTGTTAATGTTGAGTGTTTGAAGAACCACGTCAGTCATGAACACGCCCCTGACCTAGTAACAAGCCGATAATGCCACCACGAGCAAACAGAACAATGAGCAGCAACAACGCACCCAGATAGATGTGCCAATAGTCACTCAGGCCTCCTAGAAAATGCTCCAACGCAATAAAGACAACAGCCCCTACGATAGGGCCACTGCGTCTTGCAACACCGCCAAGGATGATGAAAACCATTATTTCACCACTGGTTTGCCAGCTGAACATACTCGGGCTGATGAATCGATTTAAATCGGCAAATAAGGCACCCGCCAAGCCTGTGATCATGCCCGAAATAACAAACACGGTTAGGCGTAAATGGTAGGGATTGATACCCACGGTTTCTACCCGTTCTGGCGATTGTCGTGCGGCATTTAAACTTAGCCCAAATGGCGATCGAATTAACATCGATGCAAATCCTAATACACCCAAGAGACACGTAAACACGATAAGAAAAAACTGAATGGGATCCAACGTATTGAGCCCGGGGAAATCATTGCGTATATAAATAGACAAACCATCATCACCCCCATAAGCCGACCAACTCACAGCAAAGTAGTAAAACATTTGGCCAAAGGCCAATGTGATCATGATGAAGTACACGCCGGTTGTTCTTAGGCTCAAAGCGCCTATAAGCAGTGCCGCAAAACCGGATACCAGGACAGCCACTAACCAGATAATTGGCATGGACTTAGTGCCCTCAATCAAGACAGGCCAATCCGTGATTGCAGTATACGATTGAGCGTGGCTGGCCAGTATTCCCATGGCATAACCGCCTAACCCAAAAAATGTCGCATGCCCAAGGCTCACTAAACCACCCTGCCCTAGGGCTAAATTCAACCCCACACCCGCTATCGCGAAGATCGCTGCTCGCGTAGCCAGCGTGATAATAAATGGCTCATCGGCAAAGTGCGCCCAGATAGGAACCAACACCAGCCCGAGCATCAGCATTACATCAAAAATCAGCTCTCTATTCATGGCTTCGCCCCAAACAAACCTGAGGGCTTAATGATTAGCACCACTGCCATAAGTATGTAGATAGACATTGAAGCTAGCGCTGAGCCTGCAGAGGCTGCCGCTGATGGCTCCATAAACAATTCGAATAATGAAGGGAGAAATAAACCACCCACCGTGTCGGTAAGACCGACCAGAAGCGCTCCAACAAAAGCCCCCTTGATGGAGCCGATACCACCGATGACAATGACAACAAAAGCCAGTATTAACACAGGCTCGCCCATGCCCACTTGCACAGACTGAATAGCACCCACTAAGGCACCTGCCAGCCCAGCCAATGCAGCGCCTAAGGCAAACACAACGGTATAGAGTTTGGATATGTCGACGCCTAAGGCTGCGATCATTTCTCGATCACTTTCACCTGCGCGAACCTGAATGCCGAGACGTGTGTGCGCTATTAACAAGTAAAGGCCCAATGCTACCAATAGGCCAACGCCTATCAACGTCAAACGGTACAAGGAATACCGTATCCCCCCTGGCAGCGTGATAGAGCCTGAGAGCGCCTCAGGAATATTGAGGTATAGAGGAAACGAGCCGAATATCCAACGAGTGCCTTCCGAGAACACCAGTATTAACGCGAATGTGGCAAGCACTTGGTCAAGGTGATCACGCGCATACAAACGTCGAATGACAACGACCTCGACTAGCGCACCTGCGGCAGCGGCGGCCGCCAACGCAGCAATGAGACCTACCGTGAAGGAGCCACTGGCGGCTGACGCCCATGCAGCGGCGAAGGCTCCAATCATAAAGAGTGAGCCGTGGGCCAAGTTAATGAGACCCATCACGCCAAAAACCAAGGTCAATCCAGCTGCCATGAGAAACAACATGACACCAAACTGAATCCCGTTTAGTAGCTGCTCAGCGATAAGAAGATAAGGCATGCGCTATTTCATGGAAATTAGAAAGAATTTCGAATGAAATAATACCCTTATGGGAGCCTGTCGTTCTTAGAATTTTCCGCAGCGCCAAAACACCTTGGGCTGGGTGCCAATCTACCTATCCTGGGTTAGGAGAATTCTGCCTTGTCCTGATGATCGACATCGCATTGTTGAGCGCCACGGATACTTTCTTGTACTCAAGTTCAATGCGCTGGCGTTCGGTGCGCTCTCGCCTTGCCAGTTTTTCGGCAACTTTCAGATTTTTCTGCGCACCTTGCATCAGATCGATGGCGTCGCGGGCAAGGCCACGATTTCGAATGTTTGACTCTCGCTCGGACTCGATCACCGCGTGTTGTGCGATGACGAGCTTCTGCAATCGACTTTTCTCTTCGCGCAGAGAGGTGACTAAGCCGGACATGCGATCCGTGCTCATGGAGCTTAAATCGTCAGACTCAGAAGCAGTAAGCCCCTGACTCATCGCAGATCTTGGAAGTTCTCTGATCGGCTTACTCACCACAGGAATTGCCGGATCTACTGCGGCGTCGTCGTAGTCTAAATCATGAGATTGAACTAAGTTGGAAACTTGGTTTAACTGCTCGCGCACCTCAGGCGTTGTACGAGGCCGACTATTAACGTCTGCTCCTGCATTTCGCCCACTCGCAGATTGTCGGCTCAAATGAATGGCCTGATTTGGCCGCTGCCTAGGTGAATCCTGACCAAGGGGTATAGCCTGGCTGGATGAGCTGGAGACATTTTCCTGCCCAAGTGGTATCGCCTGATTCGGCTGCCTGCGATCAGTTTCCTGCCCGAGGTGGATAGCCTGGTTTGGCTGCCTGCGATCTTCCGTGTCTTGACCGAGGTGAATGGGTTGTTCTGACTGCCGTCTGTCGTGATCCGAAACAGGACTAGCAGGTGCTGCTGAACGTTGTTTTTGAGATTTGTTTGGTGTGCTTTTTCCACCAGCAAAAGCCTGATTAGTTGACGCAGATTGCGATTGGCTAGAACTGCGGCTGTCCACCCATTTCACGTCACCGTCTTCGTCATTGCCCCACTTTGAAAATCCATCTACCTCGTTTCCGTAATGTATGGAAACAAGAAAATGAAGCACCAGAGCGGGAATCATGACTAGTACGGTAATTAGAAGGCCCTGCACGAGACTGCTTATGCCATCAATTGGCCAAACAAGCGTCAAGAATGTTGCGAAAAGCAACATAAAAACAGCCAAACGCCCAAGCAAAACCTTCCGCCGTTTGCGGCTTCTGAATTTTTTCGAGACGTTTCTATCGTTACCGAACAACGGCAAGAACACCAACATGGCGAACGCTATTAGCGGTAGTAGCAATACTGGATACAATGTCATATCGGCTTTCGCTTTTTCCTGCGCCTTACAAAATAACGCTTTATTATGACTGTCTGTACCAAGCCGAAATTCTCAGGCTATGACTGGCAGTTTTTGATGACCTAGTATGCGGTTAACAGCCCCCTCATTGCTCGACAGATTTAGCGAACCGTGAACTAAACATCACTAAAACATACGCTTAATGACGATATATTTTGGGGTGCGGATTATGTTTTCATCAATAACAACACCGTACGTTTTTATATAGTCAAAGAACGAGACTTAGTGATTAAATTAACGATTTCGCAATCCAAAAAAAACTTGCATGCGTCACAGTTTATAATTCGCCAGCCTCTTCCAACACTTCACGTGCGACCCTGAAACACTCTAAAGCCATAGGTACGCCGCAATAGATGCCAATAACATGCACGATAGCGCGAATTTGTTCCTTTGTTACCCCATTACTCAGTGCTCCGCGGCAATGTATTTTCCATTCATGCATTCGGCCCAAAGCACCAATCATGCATAGGTTCATCATGGAGCGTGTCTTTGCATCTATCGCATCGTCCCCCCAACCGAAGCCCCAACACCAAGCCGTCATAGCTTCTTGAAAGGGCCGTGTAAATTCATCAGCCGCTGCAAGATTTTTTTCTACATATTCATCGCCTAGCGTGCCTTTACGCTGCTCAAGACCTTTCAGGAATAAATCTTCGTTAAAAAGCTCTGCACTCATAATTTTATATCCTATGGTCAATCGGTTTATTAACGACTTAAGCGGTGCGCATAACCGGTATCATCTTAACCGCTAGCCACCTAATCATAAACTCACTGTTATCAATACAGGTTGCCTCGAGACACTACCGTTTCAGTTAACAACGCACACCTGCCAAACAATAGCTGAAAAAAACCATGACTCAGAAGCTTCCAAGCACTATGAGCGCCTTCGTGCTAACGGGTCATAGAGGACTTGATAAACTTGAATGGCATGAGAGTTGGCCAACGCCAACACCTGGCCCACACGACGTCATTATCAAAGTAGCAGCATGTGGTTTGAACAACACAGATGTAAATACCCGCTCTGGCTGGTACTCCAAGGCAGTAACCGAAGCTACCACCGGCGATGAGTACGCAAAGGTTGACGATGCTGGTCCAACATGGGGTGGAGCTCCTATTTCCTTTCCTCGCATCCAAGGCGCTGATGCTGTCGGCACTATTGTCGCTGTTGGAGAATCAGTTGACCCAAAAAACTATGTCGGCAAACGAGTCATTACTGATAATTGGATACGAAACTGGGATGACCCACTAAACAAAAAAACCACCGGCTACTACGGCTCTGAATGCGACGGAGGCTTTGCGCAATATGCTCGCATCGATCATCGCAACGTTGGTGTCATCAACAGCTCGCTGAGTGCTGCGGAACTCGCGACCTTTTCATGCTCGTATACAACGGCTGAAGGTATGCTATCCCGTGCAAACGTGACTGAGAAAGCTGAGTTCTGTTTTTCATTTGTTTGAGGGCATATGGCAACATTGCAAGAATACGAGAATCGTGTTCACATATGAGCTCACTCTTTAGCTTTGTGAACCTCTACAGACTATGTCTACACTGAAAATATCCGCGGCCGACATGGTTGCTGCAGCCCGAGATCGCATCGAAGAGATAGAGACACCCGATCTTATCGCTACACTGGATGATCCCAGCGTCGTCGTTGTTGACATACGAGATATCCGAGAACGGCAACGCAGTGGGTTCATTCCTGGCAGCATCCACGCTCCACGCGGCATGATTGAATTTTGGGTAGACCCAGATAGCCCGTACCACAAAGAGGTTTTCGCACAAGATAAAAAATACGTTTTCCATTGTGCCTCTGGCTGGCGTTCAGCACTTACTGTAGCCACCCTCCAAGACATGGGTTTTGAAGCATCACACTTAAAAGAAGGATTCTCAACATGGGAAAAGAACAACGGCCCAGTCGAATTCCCTGAGAAGAAAGCGTAAGCATCGGGCACGCTTTAACGTTAGCGACTCACATACCTCAAAGACTTTTCGGACCCTTTCAAAATCTGTTATGCAAAACAAAATTGATCATTTCGCTATTGGTGCTAACGACCTGACTCAAGGCGTTGACTACTTGAAAGAGCAGCTAGGAGTCACCTTAAGCTTAGGTAGCAAGCATGATTTGATGAGCACGCACAATCGCGTGATGCAATCTGGTAATGAAAGCTTTCTAGAACTCATAGCGATTGATCCTGATGCCCCAGACCCAGGTCGTACGCGCTGGTTTACGCTTGATGATCCTAAGACACAAGCAAAGTTAGTGACTCGGCCCCGTGCGCTGTGCTGGGTTGTTAATACCGACGACCTTGACACACTCGTGGCTAACAGCCCTATTGATCTAGGCGAAATAGTCACGTTTACACGAGGTGATAGATCATGGCGATTAACCGTACCCAAAAATGGCGATTTACTTGAAAATGCCTTACTTCCAGCCTTTATAGAATGGTCTCCGGGTCCTCACCCCAGCACCGCTCAACAGGATTTAGGCGTACAACTCGCATCGGTTAATTTATCGCATCCTGAACCTGCCAAGCTGCAATCCATGCTTGAAGCTCTTCAGGTGGCACACCTTGCCAGCGTGAGTGAAGGCGCGAGTGCGCTTTCATTTTCCCTGAACACGCCTCAAGGCTTAGTGGTTGTTGACTAACCAGCAACTCACACGACAATGGCTCGTGCCAGCCTGCTAACACGCATTAACTAAGCATTGGGGTAAGGATAACCCTTACCCCAAACAACTCTAGCAAATCTTGCAAAAACCTAGAAAAACACTCAACACCGTGTTTACTAGGAATCACCCCAAGCACCACCACCGGGTGTCAGCATTTCAAAGCAATCACCTACGTTAAGGTTTCGTTCATCGTTACCACCCAACAGTTGACGCTGTCCGTTCTTATCAATAATCGAATTGACACCACTAGCCCCATCACCGCCACCGGCACGACCTAAGGGACGTGTTCGACGATGTGAGGAAAGCGTGGTAACGGTCACCGGCTCAAGAAAACGAAGCGTACGCTCTATACCCTCGCCACCATTCCATTGACCAATACCTGCCGAACCATTTCGGATAGCAAATTTTTCAACTCTTACAGGGAAACGTTTTTCTAACACCTCCGGATCAGTCATACGCGTGTTAGTCATATGAGAATGAACTGCCGAAGCCCCGTTAAATCCGGGGCCTGCACCTGTTCCACCCGCTATGGTTTCGTAGTTTTGAAAGCGCTCATTACCCCAAACAAAATTGTTCATCGTTCCTTGTGAGCCTGCAATGACATCAAGAGCACCAAATAAGCATTCAGCGATAGATTGACTGACTTCTGTATTTCCAGAAATAACAGCGGCCGGGTAACTAGGGTTGATCATGCTGCCCTCTGGAGCAATGATTTTTAACGGTTTCAAGCAACCCTCGTTCAAAGGGATATTACTTCCTACTAGTGTGCGAAAAACATACAGAACAACAGCGTGACAAATTGAAAGAGGTGCATTGTAATTGCCAGCGTCTTGCTTGGACGTACCCGTAAAATCTATGACGGCTTCTCTGTCTTTTTTTGATACAGATATTTTCACATGTATTTCTGCACCGCTATCTAGGGCGTAAACACACGATCCATTACTAAGCCGTTCAATAACCTGCCTAACGGATGCATCTGCATTAGACTGAACATGCGTCATATACGCTTGAACCACGTTTATACCAAAGCTTTCAATCATTCGATGTACTTCTCGAATGCCCGTTGCATTAGCGGCGACTTGCGCTTCAAGGTCGGCCATATTGTTATCAATATTGCGACAGGGGTAGCGACCCGAAGCGAGTAAGTCTCGTGTCTCTTTGTCCCGTAAGTTACCCTTATCGACGAGCTTGAAGTTGTCTATAACAACGCCTTCTTCCTCGATATGTTTGCTATCCGGTGGTGCGGAACCTGGTGTCCGGCCACCAATATCGGCATGGTGACCTCGGGATGCAACAAAGAACAAAATATCAGCCCCTGTTTTATCAAACACCGGTGTCACCACGGTCACATCAGGCAAATGAGTACCGCCATTAAAAGGCGCATTGAGCATGAAACTGTCGCCTGGAAACATTTGACCTTCGTTCAGGCGCGACAAGATTTTTACACTTTCACTCATCGATCCAAGATGCACAGGAACATGTGGAGCATTAGCCACCAAATTGCCACCCGCATCAAATAGTGCACACGAAAAATCTAGACGCTCTTTGATGTTCACTGAGTACGCTGTATTAGCCAGAGTGGTACCCATTTGCTCGGCAATAGACATGTATAGG
>CALKLO010000070.1 GCA_937991945.1 uncultured Granulosicoccus sp. | reverse complement strand
TTTGTGCCCTATATATTCGCTCCTATCACCGTGCACAGTCGTTGATGTCAGTCTGTCGCAAACTGCGATTAAATTCCTGTCAAACGTCTTGCTGATGAAGAACGCGTGTCCGGATAACAGGTCTACCGTTTTTTATTTTTGCTTGAGAAGAACATTCATAATTATAATGTTCAGGGCATTAAACGTTCAGAGGCCCAATCAATCTGTTGCATGATATCTATCGGCAGTTGGTGAACTGCTAACTTGCCATCAATGGCAAGAAACGATAAACCGTGAACAAAAGTCCATAATGGAAAGGCCGCTTTCAGAACGTCTTCATCGATTACGTCTCGCTGGAGGGTAATCACTAATTGCTCTAGCAATACCTCATAGCATTCTCGCCCAGCTCCCATACGAGGACAGACAATATCGGAAGAGTTAGCGATGACTTTCGCATCAATAATGGTTTTAGTATCGCTAGCGACAACGAGTTGGTTAGGCGTTACCCTATTATGGCCGAACATTAATCGAAAAAGATTGGGCTCTCTGATAGCAAACACCACGTAGGCTTTGCCAATGGCACTCACGGCCTTTGCGGACCCCTGCTCATGAGGTTTGCCTGCCGCTCTTGCCTCGTCGCGTAAATCGTTAAAGCCTGCTATCGCTACGGCATCCAATAAAGCTTGCCGGTCAGAAAAATGGCGATAAGGTGCAGCAGTGCTAACACCTGCACCACGGCAGGCATCAGCCACTTTAAAGTGCTCGGATCCATCGGCTTCAACTAATGAGCGCGTGGCGGCTATGAGATGGTCTCTTAGGTTGCCATGATGGTATCCGGCTTTGTTGCCAGGTGATTCCGTATCATTTACCACAAATGAGCTTTCTCGCTTCTATTACGTGTAATTTCGCATCCTTATGGGGACAGGTTCCTGAATACCCCAAGACCTGCAAACCATTGGCTTTCAGATCCTGACGTTGTAACGATAGGGCTATCTTTCGCATCGTGCAATAGCTGTGTATAGGCAACGCGTGTAAAAACACCCCAAGCAGGGCTAAAAGACACGATTGACCTCACTGACAAGGTGGCATCATTGAGGCCACCACTGGCATTAAATGCGGTTAACCCTGAGCGTTGCGCGTTAGCAGCAGATACACCAAAACGACTATCTGCATACTCATCATCAACGATTGTCAACGCGCCTCCCACAGCTAATCGCCACATGAAGGTGGCGGCCCAAGAATATTCCGTATCCAGTGTTAGTGATGATCCTTTCCAGTCGCCTGATATGGAACGTTTTATGGCCATTGACGTACTCGATCTTCCTTCGTCCCGTTTACCCATAGGACGACTGTAGTCAACAAAAGCACCTACCTCAAAAGACAGATCAACGGACTCAAAAGCCCTGACTCTCTCGTCAGTTACCGAGTCGTCACGGGAAGGAACAAGGTTGAGTAATGGACCTGCTAACCAATTACCTTGCTCGCTGACACCGATGCGTACTTGAGTGCCAGTAATTTGAATTAATTTTTCACGAGAACGAAATTGCGTCACGATGAGCGGGGCGGCTTGGAGTGTGTCAGAGCCTAAAAATTCAGGTACGGCGGCAACGCCAAGCACAAGAATGGGTGGGTCATTTCTTTCAGGGCGCTCCTCATGTTGAGCATGTGCTTGATTAAGCCCGATGACGCCTACCACCCATAGCGTAACGATAACAAAGGGACGGATAACAACGTTAGCTGGGTGCGTTGAGCAATTATTTGTTTTCAAGCTGATGTCTCGGTTAGTGCGGGCAAAGCTGTGCCGTGTCTATGTTGAATATCTGAATAGTGTTTATTCCTTCGCGCATACACAATTCGGAACATGGGAGGTGTGAAGTAAAACGATACAATACTTGACAGTAGAACCCCGCCAGCAACAGACATAGCAAACGGTGGCCAGAATTCGCCGCCATCGAGAATCAACGGTAGGAACCCACCGACGGTTGTAATCGTTGTAGACAGAATGTGCCTGCTGGAGCCCATAACCACATCGACCATGGCTTGGGGATCTCCTGCTCGGGCAGAAGGGTTGGCCTGTAGTCCGGTAAGGATAATAATCGCTGCATTGATGGATACGCCAATAGAGCCGATCACACCTATGATGCCCTGTATGCCGAATGGGTATCGAAAAACAGCTAGTGACAACATGCTGAGCCCGGCACACAACACAGCAACGACTAGCGTGACGCCTGCCAGGCGCCAAGAATTAAACGTCATGACGATGCTAGCAATGGACAGTGTGATGATTAATCCTAATGGTGCTAGTAAATTATTCAGGGTATCGTCTCGTGCATCAGAATCACCGCCAGTCTGCAGTCGATAACCAGGTGGTAGCGTAAAACCTGCCTCTTTTATCTCGGTTTGTACATTTTTCAATACCTCCTCTGGTAGTACTCCGAATTCTATGAAGGCTTGTACTGTGTTTACGCGTTCGCCATCTCGTCGGGTTATAGAGCCTTGAGAAGGTTGCAACGAGACCTCAGCAATTGCAGATAACGGGATAGCTTGGTATTGACCGCTTCCGTCGTTTGTCGCTGCAATAAGAGGTAGTGATGAAATGCGATCTAACTCTGAGCGCGCTGCATCTCCCACTCGGACTCTAACGGGAACTTCACGTGTGCCGTCTAGCAAACTGCCACCAGTAACACCTTCTAACGAGGATTCGAGTTGATTGGCAATGCCGACTAAGTTGAGTCCTACTAGCCTTGCTGTATCTTCGTTCACGTTGTAGACGACTTTAGGTGCACCTCGATCAAGAGAGGTTTGTACGGTTGTGACTGATTCAACATTAGCCATCAACGTACGTAGCTGGTCACCGTACTCACGCAGTGTGTCTAGCTTGGGCCCAATTAATCTAATCTCGACAGGCGCATCTACCGGAGGGCCTTGCACTAACCCCTGCACTAAGACTTTCGCATCCAAGAATTGGGCACTCAGTGTGGATTGCAAGTGCGGCACTAATTCTGCAGTGGCCGCCGCTGATCTTGTGGTTACTAACGCTTGTGCAAACTCTGGAGCCCGATTCCTGTCTCCGACCATGTTGTAGTAAAACGACGGGGCACTCTTACCAACTAACCAGCTGACTTTTTCTATACCTTCTTCTTGTCTCAGCTGCTCATCGATAAGAAGTGCGTATTCGCGTGTGAGTTCAATGGGTGTGCCGGGTGCTAGATCCACTTTTATGAAAAATTGATTCCGATCAACGCCTGGAAAAAATTGTGCACTCAACGTACTTGCTGATGCGAAACCGAGCACAGGTAGCACCAATGCAAAGGCTACTGATGCCAGTGGGTAACGCATAGCCAGTAGTAGGGAGCTGCGAAAACCCTTAGCTATAAAACCACCTGAAATTCCATTGGTCCACGAGGTGGTTTCGGGCTTGCCCTGTTTAAGTAGACGACCTGCCATGGCAGCCGTAATGGTAACGGCAATGACGAATGACCAACTGAGCATGAGAATGACTGCAATGGCAATTGCACCAACAAAATCACCAGCACCACCAGGCAGTAGCACCATGGGTAGAAAAGATAACGCCGTGGTCAGTGTGGAGGCCAGTAGTGGAGCAAACAAACGTCGTACTGATGTTTGCACGGCCTCAAGACGAGAGTCGCCCGCTTGCAGTCGCTGGCGTATTTCGTCTGTCATAACAATTGCAGCATCCACCAGTAAACCCAATGCCACAATGAGTCCAGTCAGAGACATTTGATGAATGGGCAGGTTGATGGCGTTCATGGTGGCCACTGACGCCAGTGAGACTAAGGGCAGCACCATGGCAACGATTAGGGCAGGTCTGATACCGAGCGTGAACAACAATACGAGTATGACCAAGCCCATACCAATGGCCATATTTATTGCAACGCTTTGTAGTCGATCCGCGGTGTATTCGCTTTGATCGAAAACAGTTTCTAGCTGCAATGTTCTAGGTAGTTCGGTTTTAAAGTTGGACAGGGTGGTTTGTACATCACTCATCCATGCATCGACCTGTCGGCCGTTACTGATTTTGGCCGCAATGAGCACCACTCTTTCACCGTTATGAAAGGCGATTTCTTGTAGTGGCTTGCGCACACCTTGGCTAATACTAGCGACATCACCGAGTCGAACAACCGCGCCATTACTGGCAACTAAAGGTATGTCTCGCACCTTATCAAGTAGTTTTATTTCACCGGTTACTTCAATTAAATAGTTGCCTGTGGCTGCGTGCAAACGACCTGCGCGTACCTTCGCATCGGATTGTTCAATAGTGGATGAAATTGCACCTACCGTTAGTCCCAAAGCGCCTAGCGTGTGCGCCTCTAATTCAATAAGTATTTCTTCCTCAACTTCGCCAAACAGATCAACCTCATAGGTGCCAGTGAGCCGAGACAGGCGATCTGCTAGCAGTTGCGCATAGCGTTGAGTCACGGTAACGCTGACGCCATCGGTGGGCGTCAGAGCGACGATGGCACTGTAGGTAAACACTTCATCTGCAGAGAAGTCTGGTGACAGCACGCCAACAGGAAATTCAAGCTCAGCAGAATCAAGAGCGGCTCTCACCTCTGACCAACTGCTATTGATCAGATCAGTATCGATGGTTTTATCTAGCTCTATACTCACTCTAGAAAAACCTGTGCTAGAGCTTGATGTGATAGACGAGATAGCCGCTATCTCGTTTAATTCTGTTTCTATTTTGCGAGTCACTAGTGACTCCACTCGCGCTGGATCAGCACCAGGGTAGATTGTTGTAACGCTAGCTGTCAGGTTGGTGATGGAGGGGTCTTCTTGTCGCCCTATAGTCGTTAGAGCAGACGCACCTGCTGCAATCAGTACCAACAGAGCGAGAGCAAGAAGGCGAGGTTGACGGTAAAACAGCGTCTCTATGCTCATAATGGATCTGCACTACTCAGAACACGTTGTCCTGGTACAACGCGATGAGTACCTGAACGTATGATTCCAGCATCTGTTGATAACGCGCCTTGTACAAAGGCAGTATCTCCATTGGTATGCAATACATCTATGTGTTCACGCGTTACAGAACCTGACACACTGCCAGGTTCATCAGGAACACTTAACAGCAAACTCCAGAGGCCGGCTTCGCCTTCAGTAAGGGCGCTGACAGGGACCTGATAGCCTGGTTGTTCTACAAACTGCTCAAGTGATAGTGCTGCTGTTTGACCAAACACTGGGCGTGCTCGCTCCCTAACATCAAGTTGCAGGCGGACATCTATGGTACGAGTGCGAGCAGATACATCGTTGCGAGTGGAGATTAACGTGGCGGGGTAATCAACACCGCTTATATTGATGGTGTAGAGGGTTTGTGGTCCGAGCATAGCCAGCGCCTCAACGGGCAGGCCAACACGTACAACGGGTGCGTTCGATTCGAATAAACTAGCGACCGTGGTGCCGGCATTAACGGTACTGCCCTCGACAACCGGTTGCTGTCCTACTTGAGCATCAAACGGTGCGCGTAAGGTCGCTTTGTTTAACGAGATATCAATAGCTGCAATGGCCGCATCGGCTTGTTCAATTACTGCTTCAGAGCGAGCGACTAACAGGCGTGCATCATCAAACGACTGTCCAGCGGCGAAGTCACGCGCTTGGAGTATTTGCTGCCTTTCAAACGCTAGCTTAGCGTTTTCAAGATCACTATAAAGTGCTTTGCGCATAGCGACTTGAGAGGCTCGTTCAGTGGTGAGTGATCGGGTATCGAGTTGAGCAATATGCTGTCCTTTTTTAACGAACGCTCCTTCTTCAACGAGTACATGAAGGAGCGTGCCACCTGTTTCAAAGCTCAGTTGAGTTTGGCGTAAGGGTTCAACTAAACCGATATGCTTAATCACTCGGTTGTAACCGTTGGCTTGTGTCACCGGAATAACCGATACGGTTATGGAGGTTTCAGCCTCTGGTTTGTTTAAGGGTTTAGCGCGTGCGCCAATAATGGCTCGGCCACCGACAACCAACAAGATGGCGACCACGATGCAGCTTGTCACGACAACTGCATGTTTCAACGGCTTGGGGGAGTCCAATGAAGACTCTGCGTTACGGTCTAGGGTCTGACGCTTGTGCTCAGTCATGGTAGTTACTGTTTTTTAATGTTGTATATCATTGAAAATAATAGATATTGTATCGAAAACACCAATAATGTTAGCAATACTAACATTAATGTTACGGCAACTAACATTTGTTAGATCAATGAGGTGTCGCTAGTTTTCAGGGCGCATTAGGCCGAACACCAGATAAACTGATGTCACGCATACAGAGGCACGTGAAGAATGATCAAAACCATCGTCTGGGGTGAAAACGTACATGAGCAAACCAATACGACCGTTGCTGAGCTGTATCCGCAGGGTATGCACGGTTGCATAGCTGATGCCTTGAATGCGGACCCAGCTATTGAAGCAACAACCGCGACCTTGCAAGAGCCTGAGCACGGTTTAACGCAGGCTCGTCTTGCTGACACTGACGTGCTCGTATGGTGGGGGCATGCGGCGCACGGCGAAGTCTCTGATGAGGTTGCCCAAAGAGTCGTAGAGCATGTGTGGTCAGGTATGGGGCTACTCTTATTGCACTCAGCACATTTTGCTAAGGTGTTTAAGTTGCTGATGGGTACTGCCTGCAACTTAACGTGGCGAGAGGCTGGCGAGCGCGAGCGGTTATGGGTTACTAGTCGTAATCATCCTATCGCTGCGGGCCTACCCGACTACTTCGAATTAGAAAATGAAGAGATGTACGGTGAGCCGTTTTCGGTACCTGAGCCGCTGGACACGGTGTTCATTAGTTGGTTTCAGGGTGGTGAGGTCTTCCGGTCTGGCTTAACCTACAAACGCGGAGCGGGCAACGTATTTTATTTTCGCCCAGGGCACGAAACCTACCCAACGTATCATGATGCAAACGTGCATACAGTGCTAAAGAATGCCGTACGTTGGGCACACAATTCACAACCTCGAGTAACGGACGTTACCGATGCACCTAATCGTCCTGTTGAGCAGTCCATAGAACCTTTAGAGGCACGTGGGCCATCGTTGCATGAAGCAGGCGAGGGTGGGTTCAAATGACTATAAGAGTCATCATCGTAGGCACTGGCGCTATGGCTGCAAACCATGCGAAAGGTTATGCCGATATTGCTGATGTCAGCGTTGTCGCAGGGGTTGATACTAATAGTGAAAAGCTAAATGCATTTTGTCTTGAGCACTCTATTGGCCGCCAGTTCACATCGATAGAATCTGTACTTGCTTGGGGTGAGTTTGACGCGGTATCCAATGCCACACCTGACGGCGTACATCACGCGACTTGCTTGCCATTTATAGAGGCAGGTAAGCATTTGATGTGTGAAAAACCGTTGGCTTCTAATTATGCCGATGCGCTGGATATGGCGAATAAAGCAGTTACTGCTGATATCGTTCATTGCCTTAACCTAAGTTATAGAGAAGTTCCAGCATTGCAGTATGCGAAAACCATGGTTAGCGAAGGTGCTATTGGCAACGTACGACATTTTGAAGCCTCTTATTTGCAGAGTTGGTTAACTCAACCGGCATGGGGAGATTGGCGTTCCGAATCACAATGGCTTTGGCGGCTATCTTCACAACATGGATCAAACGGTGTGTTGGGTGATGTGGGTGTTCATATCCTAGATTTTGCGACATTTGTAGCAGGTAGTCTTCCTGTTCAGACGTCGTCGTTAGTGAAAACATTTGAAAAAGCGTCTGACAATAAGATAGGTGAGTACGTGCTAGATGCTAACGATAGCTTTGTTATGCACGCAGAGCTAGAGAATGGTGCGATAGGCACGGTGTCGGCAACCCGGTTTGCCAGTGGTCACCATAACGATCTAAGGCTTCGTATATACGGTGATAAGGGCGGGTTAGAGGTTTTGTTCGAAAATCAAAAAAGTACGTTGAATGCGTGTCTGGGTAGCGATTTAGAAAAAGCGCAGTGGCAGGAAATCAAAACCGATTCTGTACCCACCAATTATCAGCGTTTTATTGCAGCTATACAAAGTGGCAGTGTTGCAGAGCCAGATTTTGTTTTAGGTGCTCAGCTTCAAAAATTGATCGATGCATCATTAACAGGTAGCCAAACGTCGTAACGATTAATTTACGTTTCTTTTTTCTCGGTGTTGTTATCCTCAGGCCACATAAGTCACGTGAAAAACTTATGTTTAGGCTTGGGTCGTATTGTTAATGTACTTCTCAGATTTGTATTTCTTAATCAACAGATTCGCGTATTTGGTGATCCACTTCACAGCGTTAACTGTCGTGGCTACACCGTTACATATATGCGTCGTAATACGGTTATATGAATTCGGAAGTCAGGTGAAAAACCAGTGTCTCTACTAGCCATTAGTCGTACGCGTACAGTCTGCATAGGTCTCGTTCTCAACGCCATGTTTCTGAGCAGTTGTGGTGATGGGGTTGTTGCTGCGCAGTCGGCCATAGATGCCGGGCCTTTGGATACAGAGCTTCGCCAACGGCTAACCCCTGCAAATATCACCGGTGACATAGAGGCGGAAAGAACCCTGCCTGCCATTACCGACCCGATAGCCCAGTTAGGTAAAGATCTATTTTTTACGACCGGGTTGGGTGGTGATATGGAAGTGGCGTGTGTCACCTGCCACCATCCTAATCTAGGTGGAGGCGATGATCTATCGTTGTCTATCGGGGTAGGAGCTGTGGATTCAACGGTCATGGGGCCCGGACGTGTCCATGCGGAATCAGGTCATCCCAACGTTCCAAGAAATGCGCCCACTGTGTTTAACATGGGTTTATGGGATCGCGTGTTGTTTTGGGACGGGCGCATAGAAAACTTAGAGCCAACGGCATCTGATAACGGATTGGGTGGTTCAATCAGAACACCAGAGTCTGCATTTAATGTAGCAGCCCCTGGAGCTGGGGGTAATCTTACTGCTGCACAAGCTCAC
>CALKLO010000069.1 GCA_937991945.1 uncultured Granulosicoccus sp. | reverse complement strand
TGAATCTACCGCGGCACACATCGTTTGCATATCGAGACTGACAGCGACCAGCTCTTCGGTCGTTTTACCTTTGCTATCGTATGACGGTAAATTTCCTGCCGTATGATCAGCACCTTGAGCGGTCATCATCATGGTTAAGCCTGTGACTTCTATAACGCGAGGGTCATAGGCACTTATAGCCTGACGCTTAATAACAGGAATTCGGGTCACACCCAATGCCTCACCCACTCGAGCAGTACCACTGGCATGCAACTTACCCAATTCAGTACCCTGTCTTAAGCCATCCAGCACAGAGCGCATGTAGTCGGTGTCGCCAAACTCACCTTCGCCGGCATCCATGAGCACACCAATGGTGCCGCCAAGTTCGATAGTGTCGATGCCAAGATCGTTAGCTTCGTAGTTCAATCGAGCTAGATCATCCGGGTCAGATAGCCCGCAGTTGGTTCCCAATAAACCAATGGTTTCGTATTCTACCGGCGAGACCACTTCATTGCCGTCTGCATCGGCGTAGACGTTACTGCACTGAATAATACAGCCCGGCATGCACGCATGAGTCTGCTCGCCGCCTCTGGCTAAATTTTGTTCGCGTAGAAAATCTCCACCCAATTTGAATGGACCTGTTTCCGTATCAACCGCTTGCCCGCCGGTAAAATTGCGCACAGGAATACCACCTACGTGATTGGTGTAGTCCGCTACCATGGCTGTTCCAGTTTTTTGAAACGCTTGAATGGCAGGTTCTGCATCAAGCATTTTTCGATACTCTTTGACCGCACCCATAACTTTTTTGCGCTCGTGCAAAGGCGGCATACGATCTAGATCAACAATAATTGCCTTGACCTTTTTTGACCCCATTACAGCGCCAACTCCACCACGGGCAGCTAAACGGCTAGGTCGCAAATCAACATCACTAAAGGCGATTCCAGACATAAGACCTTGGTATTCACCCACTGGCCCACACAAGCCCAAGCTTACTTTTTTACCAAAGCGTTCATGAAGCTTCTCGGCTGTTTCAAAATTACCCATGCCCAGAAATTCGCTGGCGTCGAGAAATTCAATAAGACCCTCTTTACCAAAATGAATAATTGTCCAGTCATCGCAGACACCGGTCAGCGTAAAACCTGCAATTTTTAGCTGTCCCATTGCGAAAGCAAAGGTACCACCGCCATTGGCTTCCTTGATTCCCAACGTAAGCGGGCTTTTGCAACCCACGCTAACCCGATTGGCGTTAGAGAAGTTTGTGCCGGCAAACGGGCCAGCCGAGAAAATTAAAGGATTGTCTCCAGACAATGGATCGACAGTGCCTAGATCAGCATCGGTGAGCGTCTTGGCGATAAGATATCGCCCTGCTCTAACGATGGCCTCGCCTACCAGATCCTCAGTGCGAACTTGGCGTGTGGATAACTCTATATGGTGATATTGACGCATGACTTTATAGAAACAGCTCTAATTTATGATGCAAGGAAATATAGTAACCGACAAATGCTAGTAAAACGGATTCTAAGCGCTTGTGCCGTTCGACTCTGTAATCACGGTATCTAGTAGTTCAATCCAATGAACAACTCGACGTCCACTTCCGCCCTGAATATGCAACTGACAGCCTATGTTTGCCGTAGCGATGATATCGGGCTCATCCGCTAACAAGGCTTCCACTTTATTGTCTCTTAACTGCTGGCTTAGTTCCGGCTGAAAAATCGAGTAGGTGCCAGCAGAACCACAGCACGTATGTGAGTTAGCGACCGGCGACAGCGTAAATCCAAATTTGGCTAAGAGTGTTTCTGCAGCCATTGGCAACTTTTGACCATGCTGAAGCGTACACGGCGGATGGTAGGCCACCTTACCCATTTTAGCGGCAGAAGCTTTGTAAGACGAGACGTCTTCTTTGGCTAACACCTGGCTCATGGCCTCGACAATGTCACAGCTCAGCTCACTGATCTTTGCAGCCTTTTGCGCATACTCAGCATCATTCGCTAGGACATGACCGTAGTCCTTAACCATAACGCCACACCCACTGGCCGTTGTTATCACAGCTTCGCAACCCGCTTCCACAAATGGCCACCACGCATCGATGTTCTGACGCATAAAGTCCTTTGCTTTTTCTTGCTCGTTGAGATGAAAATGCACCGCGCCGCAGCAGCCAGAAGATTTCGCGGTGAGCAAGGAAATACCGAACGATTCCAGGACTCGAGCCGCACTCACATTCGTTGCTGGCGCCATGGAAGGCTGAACGCAACCATCCAACACCAGCATACGGCGCTCATGTGTTCGAACTCTAGGCGCCCAAGGCACTGTCTGTGACATCGGTATGCTGGACGCTAAGGCACTTGGCATCAATGGACGTACAAGCTGGCCGAGTTTAACCAGCGGCCCGACGCGTTTCGAGTAAGGCAACACTTCAAGAATTAATTTGCGAAGCCATAACGCTTTGCCAGTGCGAGGCACGCGCTCCTCAACCAGGGATCTGCCTAAGTCTACTAAGTGACCGTACTCGACACCGGAAGGACAGGTCGTTTCGCAATTTCGGCAGGTTAAACATCTATCCAAATGCGTGCGCGTGCTTTGCGTAGGCTCATGCCCTTCTACCACTTGCTTGATCAAATAAATACGACCACGTGGACTGTCCTGCTCATCGCCCAATAAGTTGTACGTCGGGCAGGTTGCTAAACAAAAACCACAATGTACACACTTCTTTAAAACATCGACCGCAGCGATGGCACGCGGATCGTTAGCTAAGCTGGGTGCTATCGTTGTTTGCATTGCTCAAACACTCACAGCGCCACTGGGCGCATCTAGGTTGTCTAGTTCTGGGTGGAATCGCCCACGGTTAAAAAGACGCTGTTGATCAAAGCTATCTCTGACCCGAGCCTGTAGACGTCGCATGGGACCCAACACCGGTTGAAAAGCGGGCTCTGCCGGGTCGTCACTCGCGCTATATCGTGTTGCATGACCGCCAAGTTTTGCGGCAGCGGCATAAACCTCAGAAGCTGGTGCCTCAGTCTTTAACCAACGCTGAGCCCCTGCCCACTCGTATAAGTATTCGCCAGCAACATCCAGAGCTGGTGCGTAGTCAGACACAGACACCCGCCACAACGTATTAACACCGCCATGAACTTTCAGGCCCGTGGTAAAAAACTCATGCGTGTGATTTCTGGCCGATGACCAGAGCGCGACATCATCTGCAATAACATCGCCACCGAGCTGTGCAGCGGCGGCAAGCACGGCTGAATCACTGCCACTGAGGCGTAAATAGCGGCTTTCCCCAATCAGCATTGCACCTGACAACGGCAGCGATTGGCGTAACAAGGAGGCAAACGCATCGGTTGCGTGAGCGGGGGAATCTTGTCTCAAGGTCAGCTCTTTGGCAGGCTTTGGCAATACTTTCATGGACATGTCGAGTAACACACCCAAGCTGCCCCACGCTCCCACTTGCAACCTAGACACGTCATAGCCTGCGACGTTTTTCATGACCTCACCACCAAAGGATAAATCCTGGGCTTGTCCGTTTATCACTCGCATACCCAGTACGTAGTCTCTGGCAGAGCCGTTAAAGGGTCGACGAGGACCTGAGAGCCCACACGCCAACACACCGCCAATCGTACTGTTTGGAAATTCAGGCGGTTCAAAGGCCAACATCTGCCCCGCATCATTCAGCGCATTGTTCAGCTCTGACAACGGCGTGCCTGCCCGCACGGTAACTACCAGCTCAGTGGGCTCATAAGAAATAATACCGCTATGCCCCAGCATCGATAGCGGTGCATGATCATTGTTACTGACGCTGTTTCCCAGCGCTTTTTTACTATCGCCACCCACAATACGCAACGGGGTTTTGTTTTGGTAGGCCTCTGTTACGCGTTCTAGTAGCGCAGCACTATCATCGTTAGATGTCACTGTTTAAAAGGGCCTTTTAGAATCGTTCAAGTTCTGGAAATGGTAATTCGCCATGATGTATATGCATGGCTCCGAATTCTGCGCACCGTTGCAATGTCGGTACAGCCTTACCAGGGTTTAACAACCCTTCAGGGTCAAACGCCGCTTTCACACTGTGAAATTGGGTCAACGTGTTTTCATCGAATTGCACGCACATTTCGTTAATTTTTTCGACACCAACACCGTGCTCACCGGTCACGGTTCCGCCGACTTCAACACACAACTGAAGGATGCGACTGCCCAACTCCTCAGTCCGATGAAGCTCACCAGGCTTGCCCGCATCAAACATGATCAGTGGGTGCAAGTTTCCATCGCCTGCATGAAAAACGTTGGCAATCGGCAAGTCATATTCTTTCGACATTTCATCCATGCGCTGCAGCACATGGGATAACTGTTTTCGAGGAATGGTGCCATCAATGCAGTAGTAATCCGGCGCTAAGCGCCCCACTGCTGGAAACGCTGATTTTCGCCCTTTCCACAGCAATAAGCGTTCAGCTTCAGTTTCGGCAATATGCAAACTGGTTGCGGAACAGCGTGTAAATACCTCTGATACGCCTGCCACTTGTGCATCCACCTCTTCAGCTAATCCGTCTAGCTCGCACAGCAATAAGGCCGCAGCATCTGTTGGATAGCCACATTTTGCAAACGCCTCCGCCGCCACAATGGCAGGGTTATCCATGAGCTCTAAGCCTGCCGGGATAATACCTGCAGCGATGACTTCACCGACAGCATCGCCTGCTGCTTCAACACTAGCGAAGGCCGCCACCACGAGCTTAGCCACGGGCGGTACGGGGAGTAATTTAACGCGCACTTCAACCGTTACGGCCAACATGCCTTCCGAGCCTGTTAGCAGGGCCAGTAAATCGTAGCCTTCGTTGTCATGCCCATCGCAGCCGAAAGTGATCAGGTCGCCGTCAATGGTTACGACCGTGACGGATAAAACGTTGTGCACGGTTAATCCGTACTTTAAACAATGCACACCACCAGAATTCTCAGCAACGTTGCCGCCGATAGTGCAAGCAATTTGCGATGACGGGTCGGGTGCATAGTAGAGTCCGTGCGGTCGCGCAGCATCAGAAATAGCTAAATTAGTGACCCCAGGCTGCACTCGGGCAAACCCCAAGTCGTCGTTCATTTCCAGTATTTGGTTGAATTTTGCCAAGCCTAAAATAATGCCGTCTTCGTGCGGTAATGCCCCACCTGAGAGACCAGTACCCGCGCCTCTAGCCACGACAGGGACAGAATGATCACGCGCCCAGCGCATGAGTGCTTGTATTTGTTCGATGGTATCTGGCAACACCACTAACAACGGTGTTGCTTTCAATGCCGTTAAGCCATCAGATTCGTACGGACGAAGCTGCTCTAACGTTGCCAGGATAGAATGTTCAGGTAATAGAGAACGAAGCTCTTGCGCGTATCGTTCTCGCCGCTGCACTCTGTCAACACCGACATCGGTTGGATCCGACAGGTCGGGCGTTACGGCAGATGGTATAGCTGACATACTTTCACTCCTAGCGGAAGTAGATTACGACTCTCTAAGTACTAGACTACGTTTAGTAGAACTTTTTCGCTCAGTTTAGACGGGTTATTTACCAATTTGATGCCTGCTAGCTTCATTTGAAGGTACACCTGTCGCTGTGTGAGCAATGTCACGAGTATGTAGTTTGACTACACAATATGGCACAACGACCACTTATGGCATTCGCTCAAAAGAGCAACATTATCTGCCTCTCACCTTTCATTAGCAGCTGAGTGAGTTAAACTAGGATACTACCGGCGCTTGTTGTTGGCAAAGGTGGTGCCCTGATCGCCATGTAACTTAACTACAAACATAATAAAATAATTCGATGAGACGCAGAAGAAACGCAAAAATCATTGGCACACTCGGCCCATCGAGTAACAGCTACGAAACCATCCGTTCTCTGTTCGATGCAGGCATTGACGTGTTTCGCCTAAATTTCAGCCATGGCACACATGAAGATCACGCGCGTACTTACGGCATCATCCGAAAAATCGAAGAGGAACGTGGTCGGCCTATCGGCATACTCGCCGACTTACAGGGCCCTAAACTGCGAGTAGGATCCTTCGCCAACGGCAAAGAGATGCTTGTTCCGGGCGAGAAATTCATTCTCGACCAAGACCCTACGCCAGGTGACGCGACTCGTGCGCCACTGCTGCACCCGGAAATTTTCAAAGCACTTACCGTAGGTGCCCAACTACTCATTAATGACGGCAAAATCCGTTTAAAAGTACTCGAATTTACAGAAAAACAGGCCGTAACAGAGGTCATAGTAGGTGGTGAAATTAGCGCCAACAAAGGCGTCAACGTCCCCGATTTATACCTACCTATCTCACCGCTCACCGACAAAGATCGTCGCGATCTAGACTACGCACTCGCCTTAGGCGTCGATTGGGTAGCTATATCGTTCGTGCAACGCCCCGAAGATATGATTGAACTGCGCGATTTAGTTGGTTCAAAAGTTGCCATTATGGCAAAGCTAGAGAAGCCTTCCGCTATCGATCACCTTGAAGCTATCGTCCAATTAAGTGACGGCATCATGGTGGCTAGAGGCGATCTCGGCGTAGAGATGCCACAAGAAAAAGTGCCCGTTGTACAGAAACAAATTCTTCGATGTGCACGACAGGAGGGCAAGCCAGTTGTTGTTGCCACTCAAATGCTTGAATCCATGATTCACTCACCTATCCCGACCCGCGCTGAAAGCTCTGATGTGGCCACCGCTGTCTATGACGGTGCTGACGCAGTGATGTTGTCTGCAGAAACCGCGGCAGGTAGCTTTCCGATAGAGGCCGCCACAGCCATGAACCGCATCATCATCGAAGTGGAACGTGACCCGTATCACCGCAAGATGGTCGATGTATCAATCCCAACCCCTGGCGACACGGTAGCGGACGCTATTAGCTCATCCTTACGCCATGTGGCCACTGTCATGCCATTAGCGGCAACCTTTACTTATACAGAATCAGGCTTTTCCAGCTTTCGAGCTGCTCGCGAGCGACCAGAAGCCCCGGTTATCGGTTGCACACCCAATCGAGATACTGCCCGTAAATTGGCACTCGTATGGGGTGTTCATGCCGTTATCCATGAAGTCATGAATAGCATCGATGAAATGGTGTCCACAGCTATCCAGCTGACCCTTCAAGAAGGCTTCGGCGAAATGGGTGAAATTATTGCCATCACAGCAGGCATGCCTTTCGGCAGAACAGGCACAACCAACATGCTCAGACTTACTCGACTAAAAGAACTTCCTAGTTAGAACTACGTCACGCTTTACCGATAGTGAACAATCTTGTCATGACAGCTTGCCGGGTATCTCCGGCAGCCTGTCCTCAGGTACCCTAGGGGCGTACTGTAAGCCTAACCATCGAGCGCACTTTGTTGAAAATACACCTCTGGACGCTGTTCATAGCCCTGTCAAGCACCACTGTTAGCGGTTTTGCGCAGGAATCCGACACTAAGGGCAAGACCCCTAAGATCCCCCACACCATCATTTCTCGCGACGTCGTCGTTGAGCCAGGTGACACGCTCAAAGCGATTACTAAAAGAGAGCTAGGTCGTGCAGGGCTTGCGCCGCATATTGCAGAATTCAACGGACTGCCGATTACCGCACCTTTAACCGTTGGCGATATCATCCGCATACCCATTCATATTCCCGCACGAGCTGAATTTGCCGAAGTGGTGTTCGTTAAAGGCACCGTCATCGCCCAAAGAGCATCAAGCATTGACTCTGAAGCTCCGAAAGATATCTCTGTCGGGCCACAACACTCAGAATACAGCGACGTCACACTGGTCTCACTGGATCGTAAATCACATGTATTCCCCGGCGATTTGATCAATACCGGTGAGACAGGATTCGCCAGTATTGAATTTTCATCGGGCTCTGTCATAAATTTACAACCGAATACCGAAGCCAGACTTAACCGCCTGAATTGTCTGCCTGCCGATGACAGCTGCGTGATAGACATACGCACTATTCGCGGTAAGGTCAGCTCAAATGTGAAAACACGTGAAGATCAACCAGTTGATTTTCGCATCAGCACGCCATACGCATCTGCGGCCGTGCGCGGTACCGTTTTCGATATTGATGTCGATCAAAAGACCGTACTACTCGGTGTTACCGAAGGCATTGTCGATGTATCGTCTGAAGCTGCGGATAAAAATATTGAGCTTGACCTCGGTTTTGGTAGCGTCGTTAATGCCGGTCAATCGCCCAGCGATCCTATCCCGTTATTGCCAGCGCCCGTATTCAAACGTATCCCTGCAAGAATAGCCGCTGGCGATACGATCGGCTGGTGGCCCAACCCTCGAGCCTCGGAATATGGCACGGTTGTGTCATCTAACGCTTCAGGCACGGAGTCACTCGCAGCGTTTGATATCGACGACCAACGAGTCGGTTTCAACGATATAGCATCTGGCGACTACTTCTTACACTTAAGAGCCATCGATACAAACGGCTTACGCGGATTCACAACAAGTTCACGTATTACCATTGCCGATATCGACCCTAGCATTGCCCCAGTAGACACATCGGTTGTTAGCGATGGCAGCGAATTTCTCGTGGAAGTTGTTAATCCCAATAGCGATGCTAACGGGTATGAGATTCAAATCTCGTCCGACAAATCATTCACTGACCCACTTAGCGTGGATGTTAACGCTAGCGGTAGTGCGATATTTAGAGTCGACAACGATTCCGTTTTCACAAGGGCCAGAGTATTACTAGACCCTTTCACGGTATCGGCTTTTGGTGCAATAGATTCGACTGAGCGTTAAACAAACTTAAAGTCGATGGCTCGGCGAGCACGTGCGAGTTGTTCAAGCATGTGGTCGCCGCCTCGCACGGCCACGCCAACGGCCAACACATCCAAAACCACCATCTGGCCTAGCCGAGACTTTACCGGCGAAAAGATATCACTGTCCTCATTAACGTCAACAGTCAAAGCGACATCGCTGACTTGAGCCAATGGAGACCGTGTCGCCGTTACTGAGATGACTTTTGCCTGAGACTGACGGGCTATTTCTACCGTTTTTAAGATATCGCTGCTGCGCCCAGAGTGTGAAATTGCGATAACCAGGGCGTTTTTGTCAAGCAATGCGGCTGATGCATGTTGTATGTGAGGATCAGAGTAGGCAATGGCGGGCTTGCCTAAACGGAAAAATTTTAGCTGAGCATCTTCTGCAACAACCGCTGAGCCACCTGAGCCGTACAGCTCAACCCGCTCACAAGCTTCGTACAAAGCAATAGCGCGATCTAGCTGATCTTCGTTGATTTGATCACGAATCTGAACAAGCGATGCTATCGCACCGTCGAGTAATTTGTTGGCCAGTACCTTACTCGAATCGTCGACCGTCACATCTTGATAGAAAAATGTACCGCGTCGTGCTAAGTCCTGAGCCAGTTTTAACTTGAATTGCTGAAAGCCTACGCAATCTAATGCTCGGCAAAAACGGATTACCGTAGGTTCGCTGACTGAAGCAAGAGTCGCTATGGACTGTATCGAAGATTGAACGCTTTGTTCAGGGTCTGCAATGACAACATCGGCGACCTTTTGCTCAGATTTTCTCAGCGTATCTCTAGCGGCTTTTATTTTTGCCAGCACTCTTTAAGGACTCCAATACACCGATACAGATGCGGGCGACTCCAACAACAAACCCGTTATCGGTGCCATGCCAGCTTGATAACGAGCACTAGGCTCGCCGCCGATAGCATCGCACAAAACCTGACATTTCTGTTCACCTGTCATATGTAAATAACGATGCTCAGCGTTGAGCAATGCCACTCGCGTTAAGGTAATTCGAGCTTGAGCCACCGATGGTGGGTGCATCATCATGAGCCATTCTTTGGTATCTAGCGACATTGCAGCTACCAATTCAGCTTCTGGCGCGTCTGGGAACAACGATGCCGTATGACCATCGTTACCCATACCTAGAATAACGGCGGTGAACGGTGTTCTCATTTTTTTCACATCATCAGCAATGGCAGCTAATGCTTGCTCAGGCTCAACGTCATGGCGATACAGCGAAACAAATTGAGCAGCTGCGGCCTTGTCTACCATGAGTGTGTCGCGCACCAAGGACTCGTTGCTATCTGCATGACCCGGAGGCACCCAACGCTCATCAGCAAGGGTTACGGTCACGCTTGACCAGTCGATATCGGCACTGGACAAGGCTTTGAATACTGGCGCTGGCGTACTACCACCTGACACCACTAGCGATGCACGACCATTCGCAGCAATTGACGCTTGCAGCCTGCTTAGTAACGACTCACTGAGCTGCTCAGCCAAGGATACTTTATCGGGCGCTTGTACCCAAGCAGCACCCACTGATGCCATGTGTTCTTTGACACAACTTACGTAATCAATATTTGTCATGAGTGCTCTTTAGCGCCTTTGATTAGTCTTCATTCCAGTGCAAACCTTCTTTGCTAATGAGAGCATTAGCAGCAGCTGGCCCCCACGTACCTGCAGTGTAACTCTTCGGCCGATACTGATACTGCTCCCATGCCTCTCGGATTGGGTCAATCCATGCCCAAGCCGCAGCGACTTCATCACGGCGCATAAACAACGTTGGGTTGCCACGGATAACATCTAACAGCAACCGCTCGTACGCGATCATTTTCCGCTTCTGGAATACATCGTTAAAGTCTAGATTTAAAAAGACCGGCTGTAGCTGAATATCATCGCCCCATGCTTTGACATAAATTCGCATGCGAATGCTTTCTTCAGGCTGAAGACGAATGATCAACTGATTAGGCGTGCTGAATCCGTCAGCCGTTGTAAAAATGGAATGCGGGACTTTTTTGAAATTAATAACAATTTCTGTTGTTTTACTTTCCATGCGTTTGCCGGTGCGCAGGAAGAAGGGAACACCTTCCCAGCGCCACGATCCTATCTCTGCTCTTATAGCGACAAATGTCTCTGTTGCACTGTCTTCTGGAATATCTTTTTCATCCAGATAGCCTTGAACGGGGCCGTCTACGTATGCACCAGCCTTGTATTGTCCACGAACTGTATTTTCGATAGCGTCAATACCTTTTAACGGCTTGAGCGCTCGCAGCACTTTGATTTTCTCATCACGTACCGCATCAGGGTCGATACTAACCGGTGGCTCCATAGCAAGGATGACCAACAACTGCAGCAGATGGTTCTGAACCATGTCGCGCAAGGCACCCGTTTGATCGTAAAAACCACCCCGACCTTCTACGCCTAGTGATTCTGCGATGGTTATTTGAACATCATTGATGCGCTCACTACGCCACAACGGCTCAAACAACGCATTACCAAAACGTAGCGCTAATAAGTTTTGAACGGTTTCTTTACCGAGATAGTGGTCAATTCGGTAAATTTGTTCTTCGCTAAAAGCCTCAGACAGCTTGTTGTTGATTTCTTCCGCGGATTCTTGATCACGTCCAAGAGGCTTTTCTAAAGCGACTCGGCTATCGGGCGTTATGAGACCAGCCGCCTGCACGCCATTCGTAATATGCGTAAACAAACTGGGGGCTACAGAGAGGTAGAACACCCGTGCGTGCGACTCGCGTCCTGCTAATGCGTCGACTAACGACTGATAACTTCCGACATCCGTGACATCGACTTGGAAATACAACACTCGCTGTAGAAAGTCACGCCAGTCAATTTCGTTGAAATCTTGATCGCTAATGTGTTGCCGAACTTCTTCATTGAGCCACTGTTTAAACGATTCGGTGTCGTAGTCTGATCGAGCTACCGCGATTATACGGCCGTCGTCCGGCAATTGGTTTTCACAATGTCGGAAATACAAAGCCGGTATGAGCTTTCGGACGGATAGATCGCCGGTTCCCCCAAAGAGTACAAAATCGAATGGCTGTAACTTATCGTTGGATATCAAATTCATTATGTAATATTACTACAAACCGGTAATTGTCTATTTATGCTGGCTATTTTAAACAATTCTGCCCCTTCTCACCTCAACTATTTCATGGATTTGTCAAACTTATATGACATAATTGTGTAATTCATCTACAACATTGAAATTAAAGCCTGATGCCATCTTTGAACACGGCTGTGGACGACGTTACACAGCGCATTATCGAGCGAAGCCGTACCACTCGTAAAGCCTACCTAGATAGAGTCAACAAGCTTGCAGACGGGCCACCCAACCGGGGCATCATGGGTTGTACCAATATTGCCCACGCATTTGCCGCAGCTCCTAGCAACGACAAACTCGTTTTGCATGCAGAGCGCGCTCCCAACCTAGCGATCGTTACCTCCTACAACGATATGCTGTCGGCCCACCAGCCATACGAATACGCTCCCGAGAAAATTCGCGACGCTGTTCGAGCCGTTGGAGCAACCGCACAAGTCGCCGGTGGCACGCCCGCCATGTGCGACGGCGTTACACAAGGCCAACCGGGTATGGAATTGTCGCTATTCAGTCGCGACGTCATTGCCATGTCAACGGCCATCGCCCTATCCCACAACGTATTCGATGCAGGCGTCTATTTGGGCGTGTGCGATAAAATTGTTCCTGGCTTGTTGATGGGTGCGCTGGCATTCGGACACATGCCAGCCGTCTTTATTCCCGCAGGCCCGATGACTACCGGCATCCCTAACAAAGACAAAGCGCGTACCCGCCAACTCTTTGCAGAAGGTAAAGCCACACGCGAAGATCTATTGAAATCTGAAAGCGCCTCATACCACGGCCCCGGCACTTGTACGTTTTATGGCACCGCCAATAGTAACCAGATGCTTATGGAAATTATGGGACTGCACATGCCAGGTGCTGCGTTCATAAATCCAGGCACCGATATACGCTCGGCACTAACAATAGCTGCGGCACAACGCGCTGTTTCCATCACGGCAAGAGGCAAAGAATACACACCTCTGGGTCGAATGGTCGATGAGAAAGCCATCGTTAATGCCATTGTTGGATTGCTCGCCACCGGCGGCTCCACCAACCACACCTTACACATCGTCGCTATTGCAAAAACGGCTGGCATAATCATCAACTGGAATGATTTTGACGACCTTAGCCGCGCCGTACCACTGCTAACGCACGTGTATCCAAGTGGACAAGCTGACGTCAATCAATTTCACGCAGCCGGTGGCATGTCATTAGTTATTCGCGAACTACTCGATGCAGGCTTCGCACACAACGATGTACAAACAATTGCCGGCTCTTCGGGGCTTTACCAATACACCACTGAGCCTTGGCTCAACGATGGTGAACTCGAATGGCGAGATGGTCAAAAAAGCTCCGTCGATGATTCCATTGTTCGAAGTGCTGCAAACCCCTTCCAGGCTGATGGCGGATTGCGACTCATGTCTGGAAATCTAGGCCGTGCAGTGATTAAAACATCAGCGGTAAAAACTGATCACAGAATAATTGAAGCACCTGCCATTGTTTTTTACTCTCAAGACGCATTGCGAGTCGCATTCGAAAATGGCGAGCTGGAAAAAGATTTTATCGCTGTTATTGCGTATCAGGGCCCAAGGGCTAACGGTATGCCAGAGCTGCACAAACTAACGCCTATTCTGGGCGTCCTGCTTGATCGCGGCTTTAAAGTTGCGCTGGTTACCGATGGCAGAATGTCTGGTGCTTCGGGTAAAGTTCCAGCGGCTATTCATGTTTCACCAGAGTGTTTACTTGATGGGCCGCTAGCAAAAGTTAAAACCGGCGACATGATTCAAATGAATGCTGAAACTGGCGAGCTCAATGCATTAGTTGATGAAGCTGAGTGGAATTCACGCACCGTAGTAGCACCTGATTTAAGCCGCAAGACTGTCAATATGGGACGCGAATTATTCAGCGCTTTCAGACATCACGTCAGTAGTGCCGAGCTGGGTGCTGTTTGCGTATTCGACGATTAAGCCATTACTTACCGTTTTTATAACTAACAGGAAACAAAAGCACCATGAACGTTCGCGAGCTCATGCAGGTTGCACCTGTAATACCGGTACTCGTCATCGACGATGTCGCCTCTGCAAAACCTCTTGCAGAAGCATTGGTCAAAGGCGGTTTACGGGTTCTTGAAATTACCTTACGCACACCGGTTGCATTGGATGCAATCAAAGCCATGACTGATATCGAAGGTGCCATTGTCGGTGTCGGCACTGCACTGGACGGCGATGATTTAAAACGTGCCCAAGACCACGGTGCCGTGTTCGCTGTCAGCCCAGGCTACACAGCAGAGCTGGGTAAGGCTGCAAACGACATCTCCATGCCGTTACTACCAGGCATTATGAGCGCTGCAGATATCATGCGTGCTCGCGATGGCGGATTTAAAGAAGTTAAGTTCTTCCCTGCGGCTCAATCTGGTGGCCCCACAATGCTAAAAGCACTCGGTGGCCCATTCACAGAAACAGTTTTCTGCCCTACAGGCGGAATCAACGTTGATACGGCCAAGGATTACTTATCGCTCAGTAACGTGCTTTGCGTCGGAGGCTCATGGGTCGCACCTCGCAGCATGGTTGAAGCCGGCGACTGGGAGGGCATTACTGCCCTTGCCAGCCAATGCATGAGCCTTAAATAAATCAATCGCATAACAATTGGGGTCGGACCATGAAAGTTAGCCAAGGCTAACTTTCATGGTCCGACCCCAATTGATTTAGGATTGATTAGGCTAGGAGTTTTGAGGGGTGCTGCCAAGCATCAAGATTCGCGAGGCGTTGCAGCCATGCTTGCACATTGGGTGGCACCTCAACGTTGGCCTCATCAGCGAAAAACAGATAACCGCACAAACAAAAGTCAGCAATGCTTGGTTGATCGCCCGACAGTAGCCACGTTTGTCCACCTGACAACGCCGATTCTATTGTGCTGATATCGCTTTCATAGCGCGCCTTTAACCATGGCAGTGCGCCTTCTAGCAAAGCATTTTTTTCAAATCGCTCGTAGCTTCTAATTTGCGGCAAGCACATACCAATCTTGTTAGCTTCCCAAACCAACCACTGCTCACAAGCATTAAGTCGTTGTGCACTCTCACCGCCCCATTGTTCATGCTGACGGGCTAAGTGAAGAAGAATCGCATTAGATTGCGCGTACACAGCGCCGTCCTCGACTAAAACTGGCACTTCACCCAACGTTGCTACTCGTTGGAACTCAGCAGAACGCGACTCTCTGGGTTGCCAAATATCGACGACTTCATAATCGTGCTCAATACCTGCAGCGCACAAAAAAAATCGTACCTTATAGGCGTGCCCAGAATCTGGGTGTCCAAATAGTTTTCTCACGTTTGATACATCCTGTTGCTAACGTTGCCTATTTCTCTACTAGCTCATTGCAGAACAATAAAGCTAGCAGAGCAAAGCCAAATGCTACCAAAGGTTCATGATCAACACCAAGCACATAACAACAATAACAACGAACATCATACTAGCCACACTCCAACCTCTAGCTAGTGGTGCTCCCGGTCGAGACACTTTCTCAACCAACCCAAGACCACTCCCCACTAGCGCTAAAGCCGTAACACGGGCTGAGCGGTTCGCTGAAACAACCAGACGAACAATAATTGGGAAAATACTGGGTATGAATTTTCTATACACCACATCAGTGTCAATGTTGGTCGCCCTAACCTCTGGTGGATGTACGCCCGTTTTCATTAAGAATACAAAGGCTAGCAAGGCGAATATCAATAACTGCATTTGCACTAACACGTGATCAACGGTGTACGGTTGGTAGTCAATATCGTATGGCAACAAGCTGTACAACAAGCCTGGGAACACACCGATAACCACACACAAAATAGCCGTGATGATCATCGCTATACGCATATGAATAGGCGCTTCAGCAGGTCGTTTGCCACTGTCATGAGCAAAGAACGTAAAGTACGGAATTTTTATTCCGGAGTGACTTAACACTCCAGCGGACGCGATAAGCAATGCCATCCAAACAAGGTAATAACCGTTGGACGCTGACGCATCAAGAATAAGCGACTTGGAAACAAACCCGCTAAACAGTGGAAACGCTGATATCGAAGCTGCACCAATCAAGCAACAGACCATCGTCACCGGCATGGTTTTATAAAGCCCCCCTAATTCTGATGCCTTTGATGTTCCCGTGCGATACATAACGGCCCCCACACTCATAAACAGTAAAGACTTATACAAGATGTGGCAAAACGCATGAGCAGCAGTACCATTTAGTGATAGCTCGGTACCAATACCTACGCCAACCACCATAAATCCTAGTTGGTTGTTCAGGCTGTACGCTAATACTCGACGAAGATCATTTTCTATCTCAGCAAAGAAAATAGGAAACAGCGTCATGATCGCACCGATATAAATCAGCATTTCGGTACCAGCATAACCACGCGCTAGCGCATAGACAGCCATCTTTGTCGTGAACGCGGACAACACAACCGTACCCGTGATGGTTGCCGCTGGATAGGCATCCTGCAGCCAGTTGTGCATAAATGGAAACGCGCATTTGATACCGAATGACAAGAAGATAAGCCACGTGCCTAGGCTCACTAACCCTAAATGATCAAAGGCTATTGATCCGGTATCGTGGTAGTGAACTAACAACCCTGCCAACAACAACACACCCGATAACACTTGAATTATCAGGTAGCGCATACCCGTTGAGTAAGCGGCCGGTGTCCGTCGTGCCCAAATCAAAAATACTGAGGCTACGGCGGTACCTTCCCACCAAAGAAACAGCGTAATTAGATCACCAGCGAAAACACCACCAATGGCAGAACCTGCATAAGCCAGCGTTGCCACTTGCTGTACTGTGTCGCGCACATGCCATGCGTAGAGCCCTGACAAAAACGCAGCGATGGAGAAAATGATACCAAATATTAATGACAGTTTATCGACCCGCATAAACGTCAGTTCAAAACCAACAACGTTGACGACGGCATGCTGGCCCATGGCATAGCTAAGCATCACCGAGAGCGCTACTACCGGTACACCTAGTAGCAGCAAAGCACGCCATCGCGTTGGTAACAGCGGGCACAGCATAGCTGCAATAAGAAATATGAACGGAGGCGCTAGAACAGTACTCATGATTGTGACCTGCGCGAAGACTGACTATCGGAATCGGTGCGACCCAACACATCGTTTTTTAACGTTGACAGATTATCAACCTGTCTCTCGCTGTGCTCCAGCCGCTCGGTACCCTCTAGCGGGTACTCTTCAGAATCAACCCCGTGAGGTGCGTAAAAAGACTCATCACGACCTATAAACACACGAAGCGCTCTTGCGCCTAAAACGATCAGCGTGAACGAGACAAAACCTGCAATGGCATAGAACCCATACAAGCCCTCGCCATCGACCTTTGTGTGGCGGTGCCAAACAAAGTCCATCAGAAATAAGAAAACACAAAGCGCAGACAAACCAAGGATCAACTTATGAACGCTTTTTGGGGAATCTGCCCAAAGAAAATAACGCGCTAGTGGCGCTATCGTCTCTGGCGACTCGTCAGAATTATGTTTAGGTGTCATCGCCATTGAATGAGTCCAATTAGTTCAGTCAGCGGCTGCGGATAAATAAACAGCAACAAGCAGGTAGATGCAGTTAGCACGATGGCCCACAAACAGGCAAAAGGCGCTTCTTGCATGGTGGCTTTTTCACCCGGTGCCAACGATGGATCAGGCCGTAGAAAAGCTCGCAAAGGAATAGGCAATAAATAGGCGATGTTAAGCAACGTACTTAGCATCAAAACAGCCGCCCAGACAATAGTTCCTGTATCCAGCGACCCTCCAGCTATGAGTAACTTACTCCATACACCACCTGCTGGCGGCAGCCCAATAATACTAACAGCGCCAATGAAAAACGCCCCCATGGTGATCGGCATACGCCGCCCAATACCGTCTAGCTTGGAAATTTCGGACTTATGCAGCGCCACCAAAATCGCACCCGCACAAAAGAACAAAGTAATTTTTCCAAAGGCGTGCATGACAATATGCAACACACCGCCGCTCACCGACATCACGGTGGCCAGTAACGCTGCCATAATGATGTAAGCCAACTGACTAATCGTTGAATAAGCAAGACGAGCTTTTAAGTTGTCTTTGGTAAACGCCACAATCGATGAAACTATAACGGTGAAGGCTGCAACAGGAAGGAACCACTGCGCCGCGCCACTCATTGTCATGGTGTCTATACCAAAGGTATAGGTCACGATTTTGAGCAAACTAAATACACCTGTTTTAACCACCGCAACCGCGTGCAATAGCGCACTGACGGGTGTCGGTGCCACCATGGCTGCAGGTAACCAGCGATGGAACGGCATAATTCCAGTTTTGGCAATGCCAAAAACAAACAAGCCCAACAACACTGCCATGGCACCGTTGCTCAAACCAGCATCGCCTAGAACGCCCCCTGGCACGAAGTCCAGTGTGCCTGCAACGGTTGCTGTCCAAATAATAGCCGGTAGTAAAAAGCCTATTGACGTAGACATTAAAATGCCCAAATAGACGCGCCCTGCTTTTTTGGCATCCACACCACCAGCATGAGTGACCAGTGGGAAGGTGGAAATCGTGATGACTTCATAAGCGACAAACAATGTCAGCAAGTTATCCGCATACGCTGCAGCCATGACAGCTGCCAACGCAATAGCAAAGCAGGTGTAGAAGCGCGTTTGATTGACTTCATGATGCCCGCGCATATAACCAATACTGTAGACCGTTGTCACCACCCACAAAAAGCTGGCCAGCAACCCGAACATAACGCCCATGGGTTCGGCTGATAGTTTCAACGTATAGTCAGCCAGAATACCCAACTCACCACTTTGTGGCGTGCCGCCTGCCATCAAGTCGTTATAAATACTATTGTTGATCAGCAGCAGTGCTAAGCCTGCAATGATTATTGAAACTTCGCGCCAGTTTTTTCGCTTCTCGCCAAAAAACAGTATGAAAGGAATAACTGCTAGCGGCGGAACTAATGTCCATAGTGGATTCATTTGAAACCGCCCAGCAGTTGTTGGGCCGCATCATTAGCAACATTAAGCGTCTCGCTGCCATTGATACCAAAATATAAGCCGACTAAGACAAGTGCATACATTGGAATCACCATACTCATGGGAGCCTCCGCCAGACCGGTCGACGCCTGTCCACCTTCACGAGACTGTCTGAACAACATAATTTCTACTACTCGCCCGATGTACACCACAGCTAACAGCGAGCTGACTAAGATTAATGCCGCCAGTACCCACCAGCCTTCGTCCATAGCAGCCCCAATCAGCGTGAACTTGCTGACAAACCCCACGGTGAGTGGAATACCGATGAGTCCTAACCCAGAGATAATAAACGCGACGCATGTGAACGGCATGCGTTTGAACAAATTGTCTAGGGAAGGAATATGCGAATGCCCCACCCTATAAATGATGCAGCCAACGGCCATAAACAAACTGGTTTTAATCAAGGCATGATTAACAATGTGCACAATGCCTGCAGCTAATCCAGCTTGACTAGCCAGTGAAAACCCAGCAACGATATAACCAATTTGAGCAACACTGGAATACGCCAGCATGCGCCGTAGATCAGTTTGATACACCGCCACCAAAGACATCAATACAAACCCTGCAATGGCCGCCGGTAACAAGACACCATTGAGGAACAATTGCCCGAAGCTGTAGTCGGCACCAAAAATACTGTAGAAAAATCGCAGCAGCACATACAGCGATACTTTGGTCGCTGTGCCGGCCAAAAATGCGGTAACGGCAACAGGTGCGTACGTGTATGCGTTAGGTAACCATGCGTGTAGTGGGAAAACGGCTGCTTTTATGAGCACCCCGATAGTGATAAAACTAAAAGCTACCAATACCGCTCTTTGGGATTCACTGTCAGGGATACGCTCGGCTAAATCAAGCATGTTCAGCGTGCCGGTGGCCGCGTATAAAAAACCGATACCTATCAGTATGAACGAAGCACCCACACTACCTAACACCAAGTAGCGAAAGCTTGCTGTCAAGGCGCGCCTGTCTTCGCCGAACGAGATAAGCATATAAGTAGCTAGTGACGAGACTTCTAAGAAAACAAAGACATTAAAAGCATCACCTGTAATAACAATGCCCATTAAACCTGTCACACAAAGCAACCAAGCTGCATAAAACAAATAATGCTTAGCCTTGGGAATAGATTTTCCGACACTGCTATAGGCATACAACAGTACGATTGAGCTGATACCTGAAACCAGCAATACAACTGCTGCGTTGACAGTGTCTATGTAGTATTCAATACCCGTTGGTGCCGCCCAGCCGCCTAGCGCGTAGCGAATAGCGCCATGCTCTTGCACTTGCCACAGCAATTGCCATGCGACCCAAAAAGCGAAGACGTTGGCCAAAAATGCGATAGCCCAACTAATACGGGCATGTCGTACTAGCACGCACAAAGGCGCCGCCAGCATAGTTATCAGAATTTGTAGCGCTGGAAGTTGCTCAGTCATTAAGCTTCAGGCTCCATTTCTTCAATTTCCCTGATTTCGTCTTCCTCTATGGTGTCGTACGTTTCATGTATGCGAACAATCAACGCCAACGCCACAGCACTTGTAGCAACGCCGACAACAATCGCTGTCAGTATGAGTACATGAGGTAACGGATTGGAATAGATGTAATCCTGACCTTCCGCCAAGATGGGTGCGGTACCGCCCTTGACCTTACCCATAGTGATATAGAGGTAAAAGATAGAGGTCTGAAACAAACCCAGACCGATAATTTTTTTCACCAGGTTATATCGTGCGATCATGATGTACAGGCCAGCCATCATTAATACAATGACGACCCAGTAGCTGTATAAACCGATAAGCTGATTCATCGTTTGCTAGCAAAGTTGTAGAAAAGACTAATCATGACAGCGCTGACGGTTACACCAACACCTAGCTCAATGGAGAACAATCCCCAGTGCTGCCCATGCAAGGGATCATGTGCAAGTACATCGTAGTCAAGAAGATTACCGCCCATGAGCATAGTCACAGCACCTGTTCCCGCGTACAAAAGAACGCCTAACGACATCATGATGTGTAGCATTCTTGGAGGTAGGACCTCTCGGGTGCGTTGCAAGCCGAAAACCAAACCGTGCAATATGAAGGCGCTGCCAAATATGACACCCGCTTGGAAACCACCGCCTGGGCCGTAGTCACCATGAAACTGAACATAGAGCCCGAACATGAGCATTACAGGCACCAGCAACTTGGTTACAACTTGCAGGATGCGGTGGCGTTGTCTTGGGTATAGTTTCACGAACGCGTCACTCAGTTGTGGTCTTTGGCATCATCGGAAGCACCGGCAGCTGTATCGCCGGGAGCGTCTTCCAACACATCGTCTTCTGGTCTTCGACGCTTTAAACCCAGGATGCTGAGCACAGCGATGCCAGCCGCAAATACCACCAGAGTCTCACCCAGTGTGTCGTAGCCGCGATAGCTTCCTAATACGGAGGTAACAATGTTGGGTGGTCCAACTTCAGAACCAGATTGCTCAATGAAACGAACCGCCAAATCAGGGTGCGTTTGGGCTGCGGATTCCGCATTGCCGTAATGTGGCATATCCAAGGTGCCGTATATCAATACGCTGCCCGTGATAACCACAAACACCAATGCGAAAACACTGTCGTGCCCCCGAGGCTTCTGTTTATGGCTGGTAAAAGATAAAGCACCTAAAAACAGTATGGTTGAAATACCCGCGCCTACAGCGGCCTCGGTAAAGGCGACATCGACGGCATCCATTACCACGAACGCGCCTGCAGCAACAAGGCTATACACACCAAGCAGGATCACAGCACCGAGTAGGTCCCGTAACACAATGATACCGATGGCAATAATGACGAGAAACGTCAACAGAACTGCGACGACTAACGTCTCCATTATCGCTGTACTCCAGATGTCGTGTCGTTATTGGTCGCTTCGGAATCAAACAACTGAGCGCGCGAATTGTACGCCTCGCTTTCTTGGCCAGTGCGGTAATCTGCTGGCCGTGATCTTGCCATTTGGGTTGCCTCCTCGGAAGATTCGAGAAGAGGTTTGCCGTCAGCGTCCGTTGGAACCAACCCGCTAAGTAAGGCTGTCTTCGCTAACGCATGTGAGGCCGTAGGCCCCGTAAAAAGCGTAAAGAAAAGAATCAACGCAACTTTGATAGCAGCCATTGCACTACCGAAGACGAACACCGATTGAATAATGAGCGCTAAACAAATAAAAATGGTTCCGCCCGTATCCGTCAAACTGGCAGCATGTAACCGTGTATACAAATCGGGCATTCGTATAATACCGACCGCCCCCGTCAGGACAAACACACACCCTGTCAACATGAATGCCCAACTAACCACCCAGACGATTGCATCAAACATCTAGTAATCATCCTCTTGGTAGGCAGCACTGGCAGGGTCGTCATACTCGAAAAATTTAAGCACAGCCACAGTGCCTAGGAAATTGATGAGCGCGTATACCAGAGCGATATCCAAAAAGTCCGGTCGCCCAGTCATAAAGCCGTAAGCGGCGATGAGTAAAACTGTCTTAGTACCAAACGAGTTAACTGCGAGTAGCCTATCGAATAAGGTAGGGCCCATGAGTGCCCGCATTAGGGTTAACGCCATGGTTACTAGAACAGCGATTGTTGCAGCGACAAACATTTATCGACCCCCTTCCTCTATCTGAAAATGCGGTTCAACATCGCGAACCCGTGCAGCCATCTCGCCAGCCTCAAGCTCTTCAAGACTGTCTTCATGCAATGCGTGAACGAGAACATCGCCCTCAGGGGTAAAATTTATCGCCGTAGTACCAGGCGTTAACGTAATCGAGTTTGCATAGACAACACGTCCCAACTCCGTGTTGGGGGTTGCGCTTACACGCCTCAACATAGGTTTGATTTTCAACTCTGGCGACCAAACGCGTTTAGTGACATCAATATTACTGAGCACAATTTGGTACATAAGCCAGCGCCAGTAACTCAACGCCTCGGGGATTCCGTTGTAAAACGACTGCCCTCGGTGTTCGATAATGCGCATGCGGCGCGCAATATACACAACGAAAGCAACGGACAAGATGCCCAGTACGATGAGTTGTGTTTTGAATAAGCCGGACAGTAGTAGCCAAAGGCACACCATTGCCGCAATAAGTCGATAGGTTTGCGTCATTTAGGGATTAGCGGATAATCTGAATAAGTGTGAAGGGTTACCTTACGTCACAGTTTTTGACCCAAGACCTTGTTTTGGAACTAACGGCACGACTCATAGTCACTAAAAGTGCGCTAAAACGCGTTGCATTTCAGATAGCACGGTAACTTTCCACAAATAGAAAGCTCTATGTTTGATAGACTCCAAATCGGCTAATGTCAAGGGATTCGTAGAAGCCGACCCCCTTATGTTACCAGTACTACCTTGCACGATCGCCACAATTTCAGATGTTATTGACGAGAAAAAACACAGCCTTGGACTATTCAATAAAAAGCCGACCTACATTGATGCATAAGTATCGAATTGGCCACTGCTTAGCCGCAACGCTCGTGCTCGTCTTAGCCTCCTGCAGTAGTGAGACCACGACAAACACGACTGACCCGGTCACCACCGTTCCACCCACTAGCGATGCAGACTGGACCATTCAACTCAACAACACCGAAGTCACGTTGGTTGAGGGTGAGGGTAATGCAACCGTCGATGTCACTATCGTGCGTGGTGACTCACAAGCCCTACCCATTACACTGACCGCGGCAGGCGCGACAACCAGTCAAGATCTCAACCTAACAACTCAATTTAGTGACGCATCTCTTTCGTCCACTCAAACCGACAGCACCCTAGCTATCCAGCTGGCCATTGGCGCCGCTCCACTGATGCCTGAAACACGCACATTGCAAATAACGGGCGATGATAGTGTCTCAGCCCCCGTCACAGTCAATTTGCTGCTTGAAATCCAGCCCACCGATAAGGCAGACGTCTACCTCATTGTCGGCCAAAGCAATGCAGTCGGCTTTAGCGAAGATGACTCAAGGGAAGTACTACCAGGCGAGCTAGACGCTCCCAATGAGCGGGTGCTACAGCTCAATGTAACGGGTAACGACTCTGAAAACTTCGCAACCGAAGAAGACTTCACAACAGAGATCAGCGTCTATAACGTTGGCGAACCGCTTACACCTGCTGTAGATCCGCTGCATAACGGCTTCAATTCCAACACTCAGAGCAAAGAGGGCGAACGAATTGCATTTGGCCTTGAATTCGCTAAACAAGCCCTGGCCGACACAACAGCAGACGTCTACTTAGTACCTGCGGCATGGTCCGACACAGGCTTTTGCAGTCGCGATACCAACCGATTTGACGGATTGGGATGGAACGCCACTGAAAAAACCAACGAAGCCTTAGCCGGGACCCTGCTTCACGACAGAGCTATTACCCGAGCCAATGTTGCTATCGCCCAGACAGGCGGAATTTTGCGCGGTATTCTTTGGCACCAAGGCGAAGCTGATTCGGACAGCATGGCTTGTGCCGAGGTGTACGCTGAGAACCTTACAGAGCTCGCTGAATCATTGCGAACCAACATAGATGCTGATGCGAGAGGTGCAGTGGCACGCGGTAGCGAGTCAGATGTCCCTTTTATTGTTGGCACAATGTCCCAGGGCGAAGACACCCGCGGAGCACAACTACCTTTTGGAGACGCTAAGGTAATTGTCGACAATGCACACAGAAACGTCACCAACCTCATACCGCTATCAGGTGTTGTCCTTACTGAAGATCTCATACCACCGGCCTACCCTTGCGGTGAAGGTACGTGTGTCCATTTCGGCGCAGCGGCCCAAAGAGAAATGGGTGTGCGTTATTACACTGAATTGAAAGCTCTCCTACCCTAATTTCGTCTGGGGAGCGCCTACTTGCGCGCCACACGGGCGCGTATTACGCCCTCAACGCCGAGATACACAAGAGATAGGCTTGCTGTTTGCTTATCTTTTGTCTCATGAAAACCCTAAATATCTTCAGAGTGGGCTCTAGAGCGGCGCTGCGCTGCGCCTTACTCTCACCTCTGCTACTACTGATCGCTTGCTCCTCTAGTGAATCTACCGGCTCTGCCGCTGATTTCGAGTTACAAGCACTACCGACCAACTTAGAACTCACCGAAGGCGACAGCGGCGGGCTCAATTTGCCATTTACGTTAACTCGGCGAAATGATCACGATAGCCCCGTAACGCTGAGTATTGAAGGCTTAACGCCGGCTGATGACGCATTCATCACCACTAGCTTTGATCAGCCTACGATGGAAGCAACCAGCGGCAGTAATGCGGCCGTGATGCGATTAGACATTGCTGATCTTCCGATAATGCGCCAGCAACGTAGCTTTACATTGGTGGCGAGCGATGGCGTTGATCAGCACGAACTGAAATTTCAGGTCGCCATCAACCCTGTCGATGCACCAGATATTTATCTGCTCGTTGGACAAAGCAACATGGTTGGATTTAGCGGTGATGGTACTCGCCAATCCTTTGCGGGTGGACTCGATGCAACCAACCCTAGAATTCAACAACTCAATGCGACTTCCAACAATCAGGATACGATTTTCATTGAGGAAAGTGACTTTACGGCCATATCGAAAAATGTCGCAACACCGTCGATTACAATCGCTGAAGACCCACTTCACGTGCCTCTCGATGCGACAAACACCCAAAGCAAAAGTCTTGATTACATCGGCCTGGGCTTAAGCTTTGCCAAGGCAGCACTCAACGACACAAGCAACAACATCGTTCTTGTTCCGGCAGCTTGGTCAGGGTCAGCCTTCTGCGCCAATGATCAAGGCCCTCCGGGTCAATGGAATGCTCAAGACACAACGGATGCAGCCCTAGGTAACACGTGGTTGTTTGACCGCGCTGTTGCTCGCGCCGACTACGCCATACAAACCACAGGCGGAATTCTTCGCGGCGTACTGTGGCATCAAGGAGAATCTGATGCTAACGATGCGTGTGCGAGCTCCTATGCTGCCAATCTTGAACGATTGGTTCAAGCGCTTAGACTAACGATTACAGCTGATGCTCGAGGCGGAGACCTTCGGCGCAATGACAGCAATATTCCATTTGTTGTCGGCACCATGTCTCGTGGCATCGATGATCGAGGAGATCTTTCACAATTGTCCCAACCCAAAGAATTAATCGATCTAGCGCATAGAAACCTGCCTAACGTTTTAAATTCTGTCGCCTTGTCTAATCACGATGACCTGACGCCTGCGAATGGGTATCCTTGTGGCAACGGTACCTGCGTTCACTTTGGTGCCGAGGCATTGCGCGAGATGGGGCGTCGATACTACGCGGCTTTACTCCGCGCTTCAGGTTCCTAAAAGACCAGTTTGCTGCGTAGCAGTGCTATAAAGAGACCCTAATATTCACAACATAGACAATTTTTCTTCATGAGACTGCACGCACTGCAATACCTTCGCGCCTTCGCGGCGCTGGCTGTCGTCTACAGCCATGCAGTTACTCAGGTTGACAGCTATGCCCCTCTGCTAAAACACGCAGGCAGTTTTGGGGTGGATATCTTCTTTGTCATCTCCGGCTTCATCATGATTTATATCGCGAAGCCAACCAATACGTTCGGTAAATTCATCATAAACCGAGCTCGCAGAGTTATCCCTCTGTACTGGTTTTTCACGCTCCTCATGGCGGCGATGCTCATCGTACTCCCAACCGTTTTCAAAGCTACACGCTTTGACACTGAAGCGTTACTGCTGAGCCTAGCCTTTGTGCCTCACTGGAGCATGGTTACAGCGACGGAAGCTTGGCCGATTGTTGCGCCGGGTTGGTCCTTGAATTTCGAAATGTATTTTTACTTTGTTTTCGCGTTATCGCTTTTTTTCGCAGAAAAATATCGTATTGCATTTATCACACTAATTATCACCAGTGTCTTTTTGTTGGCTACAGCCTTGGACACAGGTGAATCAGCCATCACTCACTTTTTTGCCAAATCCATGGTCTTTGAGTTTGTGTTGGGCATGCTACTAGCCTTGGCGTGGAAACGGGGTTTTCGCCTCTCATCACCGGTTGCTTGGGTCCTGCTTGTGGTAGGCATCATCATGCTTTTCTTAAAATTGCCTGTACCCAGAATCATTGAATACGGCGTGCCTTCGTTGCTGATCGTTATGGCCTGTTTATTTATCAATGTTCGCGAATATAAATTTGGTGTTCTACTGGGTGATGCCTCTTACGCTCTGTATTTATGCCACATTTTCGTGTTGGGCCTCTTGCGTAAGATCCTGCCTCCCATTCTTGGCGAAGGTCAGGGAGCGGCGCTAATGTTTGTGGCTATATCTATCGTGGTGAGTACCATAGCCAGCTTGGTCGTTCATCAGTACATCGACAATTGGCTTTTAAAACAGGAACGGCTCCCAAAACGCTTCAGAGATTCGCGCTGATCTAAAAAGCGTGAAAGGCATCTCGGCAATCGGATTTGCGCAAGCGATACCATGCGCCGATGAATAGCATTAAATCCGTTAGCGACTACGAGCAGATGTTTAAGCTATCAGAACGACACAGCTTAAGCATTGCACGTTCACACACTGAAACTCGTGGCGATACCGTCTTCGAGACACAGTGGTTAGATGAACGAAACGAGCAAGACCTACTGGTTGCGCGGTTCCGCGCTTGGTCTAATCAATCCACCCAGCCGCCTTATCGCAAGCAAACTGGATGGGAAAGATTCTCCATAAACGGAGATTTATTGGATCGCGAAATTCTGTATTCGAAAAGAACAAATAACGAGTGGCTACACTAGGTTTGCGCTACGCAAAATCTCTTATGACATCAAGAAATTCTTCGCCATATTGAGCGAGTTTATGCTGCCCCACTCCCGATACCATTGCCATTTCACCTTCATCGCGCGGTTTGATGGCGATCATGTCAGCTAGTGTGCTGTCGTTGAACACGACATAAGCTGGCACACCAGCAAGCTCACTTAATTGCTTGCGTAACCCGCGCAGAGCTTCCCACAACGGTTGATCCTGCTCTGATATGTTGACCGACGGCTTCGAGCGACCACCAGCCTTAGCACGCTTGTTATCACCCTTGGGCAGCTGACGTAGGTGCAACGCAATCTCGCCTCGAAGTACAGGTCTTGCATCTTCCGTTAACTGAACGGAACCGTGACCATCAACATCCACCGCTAGCAACCCTTTTGCAATCATTTGGCGATACAAATTGCGCCATTCATTGGCCGTGAGCTCCATACCAATACCAAACGTCGATTGCTGGTCGTGTCCAAAGCGTGTGATGCGCTCAGAATGCTTACCCAACAACACATCAACAAGGTAGGTCACACCAAAACGTTGTCCAGTACGGTAAACACAGGACAACGCTTTTCGAGCAGCATCAGTGGCGTCCCATGTCTCAGGTGGACTAATACAGTTGTCGCAATTACCGCACGGAGCCTCTAATGTGTCGCCAAAATAACTGAGTAGCGCCTGACGTCTACAACCTGTGAGCTCTGCCAAGCCCAGCATGGAATCCAACTTATGGTTTTCAACACGTTTGTGTTTTTCGTCGGCGTCTGATTGCGCCATCATGGATCGCAGGTTTATGACATCTTGCAGGCCATAAGCCATCCACGCATTTGACTCTCGGCCGTCTCGCCCAGCTCGACCTGTTTCTTGATAGTAGGCTTCAATGCTCTTGGGCAAATTCAGATGCGCGACAAAGCGCACGTCGGGCTTATCGATTCCCATACCGAACGCTATGGTGGCAACCACAATAAGACCATCTTCACGTAGGAATCGTTTTTGATTGTACTCGCGCTCATGGGCTGGCAAGCCGGCGTGATAAGCCACAGCCACACGCCCTTGCTTATTCAACCATTCGGCGGTTTGCTCTACTTTTTTGCGAGACAAGCAATACACGATGCCAGCCTCTCCTGGATGGTTAGCATCGAGGAAATTCAGCATGGCATCGCGAGCGTTTTGCGGCTCACCAATGGTGTATTTAATATTCGGGCGATCAAAACTACTAACAAAGCGTGCAGCTTCCTGCAGTTGTAGATTGTTCGCGATTTCCTCACGTGTGCGCTCGTCCGCAGTCGCTGTTAAAGCAATGCGAGGCACGTCGGGAAAACGCTCTGAGAGCAACGATAGCCCCATATATTCTTTGCGGAAATCATGTCCCCACTGCGATACGCAATGCGCCTCATCAATAGCGAACAAGGCAATTTCTGCGCGATCTAGCAGGGCTAACATTCCTGGCATGAGCAAGCGCTCTGGTGCAACGTACAGCATGTCAATATCGCCGGACAGCAATGCATTCTCGGTGTGGTTGATTGCCCGAGCATCCATGGACGAATTAATGAATGCTGCATTCAGGTTCAATGCCTGTAGGGCATCGACCTGATCTTGCATTAGCGCGATGAGGGGTGAAACGATAATGCCGGTACCACGACGCACCAACGAGGGTATCTGGTAACACAGTGACTTGCCGCCACCCGTGGGCATGAGAACAAGGGCATCACCACCTTGAATAATGGTCTCGACAATTTCGCGTTGTTGACCACGAAATTCGTCATAGCCATAAATTGTCTGGAGCACATCCAGAGCATCAGCCGTTTCAGTTTCCTGAACTGTCATTTTCGCCTCCTTGCGAACAATTAAGCGGCTGAGTAGTCGCGCCGCCAAGCGTTGTACTGATCTACGACTTCCATCATGGCACTCTCTTCGTACTCACGCAAGCCACTCAGCAGCATGTTCTTCTCGCCAGTACCAATCTCGATTCCGTCAGCTTCTATTGCAAATGACAGCGTTACACGGCCCTTTCTGCCTTCGGCATCGATACTGTTGTTCGTGGAGCGCAGGGTAAGTCGATTATCCATTGGTTCTATTAGATCGCTCAGCACGTCAGAGTCGCTGGCCTGAAATAACGCATTGGCGTGCTCATTGAAGACTATCGTCATATCCTTATAGATGACCAAGGGTCTTGCGGGATTAATCATGACCTGAGCATCACGCATCAGCTGCACCAGGATTCCCGGGAATGTTTGACCTGAAAATTTTACGTACTCAGCAGATAACATTGCGGTGAAATTTTGGTTAATAAATCGCTGCCCAGCCTGTTTGACCGTTAACAACGCTTTGTCCGATGCGTCGACGATGTTCATTTCACCCGTCGCCTGATCTGGAAGCACCATGCGAGTTCCACCACTCAACATGCCAGAGAACTCTACGGTTGTTTTAGCGGCCACACCGTAACGGTTCAGCAATACCGAAAACAATAGATCACCCGGTACACAGAACCGCTTGCTGCCAGGGTCATGTATGGGGTTAAAGTCTCCAGCGACACTTTTTGCAAACAGACTGGCTTGCTCTTCGCTGAAAAAGACTGCGTTTCCCTCTTCAACAAAAAAGTCAGAAATAACCATATAGAAACGCTCCAACGTTAGCCGGCCATGATGGCAAACACTAGTCAAACTAGCAAGTAGCAATCACCCATTGGCAGGGATTCTGACGCTAGATTTGCGTATTTGGCAGCGCATCCATGTGTTGATCGATCTGAGCTTGCAACCCCGGGTCAATCGTTACCCACCGAGGGTAATGCGGTGCTTGCCGATCATTCAATATTGGCCGATCCCAGCCTCTGGTCGACTCAATCATGGTGCGCATGCCGACATCGCCAAATCGGTTTTGATAGCCAGCTAAAACGCAGTCTATGTAAGATTGTAAAATTGGTTGCTTTACATCCGCCAGAAATCGGTTTTGTGGCAAGCTGCGATATACAAATATAGTGTCTGAATCGATGTCAGTCGTCAGTTCGAAATCACCGATAGGCAAGCTCAAACGCTCGTAACCAGACTCTCGAAGATCCAGCTCGTCCAACATCGATGCGGGTATACGAGCGATAACGCCATCGATACCACCGCCTTCAGGCAATTTTATAGGCTCTATACTCAGTGATGTGCACTGCTGCTGACGCTCTTTATCAGCGGTTCGATGCTCCCAGACTCGGTGCCAACCCGTCAAATGAGCGCTTTGCGCAAATTCGCCAGCGGGACGTGTGTCACGGTTCACAAGGGAACCATATCCAAAATAGTAGATCCAGTCAGATGTCATGAATAAGACACAATTAGATGAGAAAGAGGTAACAGGCCGGTACGCATGATGCACCGTATCATAGCCAACATTATGACTAAACTTCATTCAATTATCAGTGGACCCGCTATTTCAGGCATCCTCTCCAAGATGCGCTCGCTAATGGCCTCGCATTGCCTAGTGGCGCTGCCAGTTGCAATCTGTGCTCTTGCGTCCTTGAATCAGGCTCATGCCGCTGGTTTATCGTTGAGCCAGCAAGCGACAGTCGCAGCTACAGCCTCCACCGTTCCTTGGCCCACGGCCCGCACACGCGCCATTGAACATCCCCTTGGCGCACAAACCCTGAGCATTGAAAAGCAGGAACGAAAAAACCAGCTCGATGTCCGATGGATAAATGTCTATCAGTACAACTATGCAGCGCAGACCACTCGATTGCTGGTTATGGATTTGCAAGAGAACGCAATCGTAAAACAATCCTCTATTGAGTCTGTGCATTTACCTCTCAACGATGTGGAAATTGACTTCGCCCTTTCCCTCATCGCGCAAGATACCGAATTACTTCAGCTGCTCAAACAAGAGCATGCTCGGCGAACTCCAGAGCCTTTCGTATCCATTAAGGAATTGGATTTGAAAGCGAGTATTTACGAACCACTAAAGGCCGAACACCCTTGCCGCACACAACGATGTGCATTGGTGTCTCTTTTTGATCAAACCAACACTGTGTTTGCCGCTGAACCCATAGTTAACTTGTCAGCAATGAGCGTAACCCTTCTTACCTCACAATGAAGAACAAGACGCATACAGCACTTCCTGCTTTCAAGCTTTTATGGCTAACCCCATTTTTGCTTGTCATCGTGAGCCTGTTCATTGGACAAAGCGCCAGAGCACAAGACACTGATTGCAACGATGCATCCGTTTTGCAACACACGTTTGCATCGGGTGCGTCTTGGTCTGCTTGCGCACACGTTAGTGAGGTTCACGGCTTGGAAGTCTCACACATTGCCTACCGTGCACCAGGCGACTCTAGTCGCTCAGTTATGGCATCAGTGAACGTTGCACAAATATTGTTGCACTATCACGATAAGGCAAACGCCGAGCCTCAGTTTTCGCCATCCGATAGCGACACAGATGACAGCGTGCCGTCACAAACGTTAAGGCTTAACGAGAGAACCTGTGATGGCGAAATACTGGGTACCGATGCTCAACCAGATTCATTTTGCTCACGAATAAAAAATAACCGCATATTGGCAAAGTTTGGTCAAACCCCTAGCCTTCAAAGTGAGGCATGGGAGGTTTATAGCGTCATGCTGCGTGAATCGCTTACTTGGAACATCTCATGGACGTTCACAGAAGATGGACAGATTCGTCCTCGCGTTAGCGTATCTGGTCGACCCAGCCGCACACAGCTAGACAGCCAATTTTCACAAAATGCCCGCAATGACATACCTCGTTTAACACGGGCCTCAGTCTTAGCCACGTGGCGTCTAGTTCCCGCTATGGATACTGATGCGCCAGATCGTATAGAACAATTTGATTTTCCATTAGACGTCGCCCAAGGTAACCGACGGGCTATGCAAATCACACCCATTACGCAAGAAGCCCTATTGCAGGTAGAACGCGAACAATTTCGTGGCTGGCGGATCATCGACACAACCGGTGCTGGATACTATATGGACCCTGCTAATCAAGGTTATAGCTACGCCAGCAATGAATACGATTGGGCCAACTATGATGTCGCGATAACACGCTACGACGCTTGCGAACAATACGCCTCGGGCAATATCACTAGCAATGACAACGGCACGTGTGGAGCCCATCTCAATGACTACGTTAACGCAGAGTCATTAACCGATGAAGTCCCTGTTTTTTGGTACAGCCAAAGCAGACAACTCACACCCGGTATAGAAGATTGGCCTGTACTAAGCGATGTTCAAATCGGCTTTGACCTCTTACCGTTCGACTGGACGGCTACATCACCCTTTGAAGTTGTGGAATAAACGGATGCCACGGTTACTCTCTAGAGTTCTTTTATCACTAGCGATTATATTTATCGTTTTTCCCGGTAGCGCCAGTGCGCAAGAAGCATCCTGCGCCCCCGACTCTCGTATTACCGAGCAATTCGACAACGGTGCAGTCTGGGATTTATGCTGGGAATCGCGCATTCGTGAAAACTTAGTATTGAGTGATGTGCATTACACACCACCGGCTGGTGAGCCATTGCGAGTTCTCAGCTCAGCAAGACTTAGCCAACTGCACGTCGCCTATGATGACAGCGATGTGACCTACAACGACGTCACCCAGTTTGGTTTAGGTGGAGGCTTTTTGTTAACGCTTTCAGCCGAAGATTGCCCTGACGGCGAACTACTCATAATCCAAAGCCGCCCCGCTCTGTGTAAGTGGAGAAGCACCGCTGAAAGCGGAATTCAGACAGCCAACCAGACAGCTAAAACACAAAGCCTGCATTTGTTTTCCATCTCTCAAGTGGGTGCCTATGCGTATATAACCAGTTGGACGTTTTACGCAAACGGTGCAATGGAACCCGGCATTGGCGCCACTGGCGCCCTTCAACGCAGCGGAGACGACACCTCGCTGCCTTATGGTCGTGTTCTAGAAGGAGACCCTGATACATTATGGCTTTCCCATACGCACAGCTACTACTGGCGCTTAGATTTCGATTTAGGCGACAGCGCTGTTGATGATGTGTTTACCCAAACACGCTATGAATTAACGAGCGCCGGCACACGAGCACAGCGGGTTGAACAATTTACAACTGAGCAAGCGCTACGCATAAACCCAACTGAGCAAGTTAATTGGACTATCCAGGCAGACGCAAGTACCGATAGCCCAGCGTATGTTATCGAACCGATCAGAAGCGGTCATAGGTTCCAACGCATCGATGTCGAACCACACACTGACTTTGATTTTTTCGTCACCGTGGCTAACGACTGTGAGCGCTTCGCCAGTCAAAATGCACGCTTTAATCCTGACTGCTTAAATGACGTACTACAGTTTGTGGACGGCCAATCTATAGAAAATCAAGATCTGGTTGTTTGGAACCGAGTGTCGTTCCATCATGTCCCACGTAACGAAGATCAACGTCACATGCATACGCATTGGGATGGCTTTGTTATGAAGCCTCGTAATGTACTAACCGGTACAGATGGCATTAGCGACCAAGCCAACCAAGCCCCAATGATTACACCCCTAGATGATCGTATCACCAAGCTTGATGATCCTGTGCACGAGAACCTAACAGCCACTGACGCTAATGGTGATCTTATCCTCTACACCGCTAGCGGCTTACCCTCAGGTGTAAGTCTAAATAGCCAGGGACACATGCACGGAACCACCGACACTCAGGGAAGCTACTCAGTTACGATAACCGCTCTGGATGATCAGTCAGAATCAACGACTACGTTTCAATGGACGGTTAACGAGACAGGAGTTGCGCGACGAAAAAGCGGTAGCACCACACTCATTGGCTTAGCTTTTTTAGTCGCATCGGTGGCTATCAGGCGTAGAGCTAACCTTGCCGTTATTCGGGATACGCAACACTAAGCACTTCGTAGACTTTGGTTTGCCCATCGACCACTATCGATACCTCATCATCCACTTGTTTCTTTAGTAGTGCCCTGGCCAGTGGCGAATCAATGCTGATGTGCCGAAGCGCAGGGTCTATTTCATCCGCACCCACAATACGCACCGTAGTAATTTCATC
>CALKLO010000068.1 GCA_937991945.1 uncultured Granulosicoccus sp. | reverse complement strand
TCTTTACGAATGAAGTTAATCGAACGCAGCTCAGCGGCATCCATATTCAACTTAATGGCAAGCACTTCTATCATTCGCTCAATGAAGTAAGCCGCTTCTGTTACTCGAAAAGAGCAACGATAGGCAACACCACCTGGGGCTTTGTTTGTGTAAATTCCGTCAACCGCCAAGTAGGCCGTTGGAATATCGTAAGACCCTGTGCAGATACTCATAAAGCCTGCCGGATACTTGGTGGGGTCTGCGCATGCGTCAAACGCACCGTGATCAGCTGTTGTATGACACCACAAGCCAAGGATTTTTCCTTCCTTCGTCGCGGCAATCTTGCCTTTCATCCAATAGTCCCGAGCGAACGCGGTGGAGCTCAGATTTTCCATCCGATCTTCTACCCACTTAACCGGCTTGCCCGTAACAATGGACGCAACAATTGAGCATATGTATCCAGGATAAACGCCCACCTTATTACCAAAGCCACCACCAATATCTGGCGATACGACTCGTATGTTGTGCTCGGCAATACCAGACAGTAATGAGGCAACGGTTCTTACAACGTGAGGTGCTTGGAACGTACCCCACAAAGTCAGTTTGCCGTTGACCTTATCCATCGACGCTACTGATCCACAGGTTTCCAAAGGACATGGGTGAGTTCGATGGTAGTAGACCATCTCTTCAGCAACGACCGGAGCTTCACTCATAATGGCCTCGGTAGCATCCTGATCACCGACTTCCCACGTAAAAATATGATTCGGGTGTCGACGAGCGCCATGAGCACCCTCTTTTTGGTCTGCGATATCTTCACGCAAAATAGGCGCATCTGGAAGCTCTGCTTTGAAAGGATCTACTAATACAGGCAGCTCTTCGTAGTTAACTTTTACTAGATCGACGGCATCTGCAGCGATGTAACGATCTTCAGCAACAACAAACGCAACTTCCTGACCTTGAAAAAGTACTTTACCGTCAGCCAACACCATTTGTTTGTCGCCTGCCAAGGTAGGCATCCAATGCAAATTCAGCGGCTCAAGGTCTGCTGCAGTCAACACAGCAACAACCCCCGGTAGGGCCATGGCCGCAGACGTGTCAATGGATAGGACGCGAGCATGAGCATGCTGAGAACGCACAAAATCTCCAAACAGCATGTCTGGAAGTTTTATGTCGTCAAGATAATTGCCTTTGCCTTGCGTAAACCGAGCATCCTCGACACGCTTTCGCGATGTGCCAAGACCTTTCAGTGCTGCTTTCCGATCGTGAACCGTTTCCGCTGCTGCACTCATGCCACTGACTCCGGTTGATTTAGCTCATCGGCCGCGGCCAAAACCGCCTTGACGATGTTCTGGTAGCCAGTACATCGGCAGAGATTTCCAGCAATACCAAAACGCACGTCTTCCTCAGTCGGATTAGGATTCTCTTCGAGTAAGCGATGCGCCCGCGTAATCATGCCCGGAGTGCAAAAGCCGCACTGCAGTCCGTGATGTTCCTTAAATGATTCCTGCAACACGTGAAGCTTATCTGGAGTACCCAAACCTTCGATCGTGGTGATCTCTTTGCCTTGCGCCTGAATGGCGAACATGGTGCAGGACTTAACCGACATACCATCCATTTCAACAGTGCAAGCACCGCAATGCGAGGTTTCACAACCAATATGGGGGCCGGTTATTTTTAGTTGTTCACGCAGTACGTGAATCAACAACTCACGCGGCTCAGCTTCCGCACTCAGGCTTTCGCCGTTTACATTTAAAGTAATCGTTTGTTTAGACATGGTGATCTCCTCCAACTACGCTCTGGACCAAGCTTCTTGAATGGTCCGCGTTAAAATGATGGCAGCAGCGTGTCTTTTAAATTCTGCTGGGCCTCGGTTATCATCAACCGGCTCAATTTGCTCCATGGCTGACTCTACAGCCTCAGCGATGCTCGCATCGTTCACCCCTTTACTTTGCAGCAGCGCTGATGCATCCGCACAGTAAAGAGGGGTATCTGCCAAATTTGTGAGCGCTACAGAGGCATGAGTACAGCTACCATCAGCAGATTTAGTAAGCAACACGGCAGCCGCAGCCGTTGCATAGTCACCAATTTTGCGTTTTTGCTTTCCATACGAAAAACCGCCGGCGCAGGCTGAAAAACGCACCTCAGTTAGTATTTCTAAATCGTCCCTTGCTGTGAAGTAAGCGGCTTCGTAGAATTCGCGCGCCTGCACTAGTCTCTCGCCGTCAGGCCCTTGTAAAACAAAGGTCGCATCAAGACACTGCATTAGCGCCGGCATGTCATTGCCAGGGTCTCCATTGGCGACGTTACCGCCAATCGTGCCCATGTAGCGCACTTGCGGATCCGCGATTTGCAAAGCCGTCTCTCTAATGATGGGAGCAGCCTTGAGAAGCTGTTCACTCGTGATCAGCTCCGCTTGAGTGGTCATAGCGCCGATGCGCACGTCAGAGCCAGATACTGCGATGTTCTTCAGCTCGCTGATGCCCTGCAGATCAATCAGATGCTCTGGCATCGCTAGACGCAGTTTCATCGTTGGAATGAGACTGTGGCCGCCAGCTATGACACGCGCCTCATCGCCCAAGTCTGAGAGAAGCGCAACGGCCTCAGGCACGGAGCCGGGTTGGTGGTATTCAAAGTTTCCAGTGATCATGACCCATCCTTCAAATGTGAATCACGAAAGGCTACGTTGAAAGCTCCAAATCACTAAGGGCTATTGCACGAATCTATGAGGTTTTTCATCAAACACGATGGTGCGAATGAACGACGTTCGTGAGTGACGAGCGATATCCTGTTGTTTTAAATCGTTTTATTTACTGCCAAATCTAAAAACAACGATTTATCGTTCAGCTTATTGGATCAACGTAGGCGTTATACGGACGCCTTCCTTTGCACGCCCGGAGGGTTCTCCAGTACGTCAATCAAACCCATTATTCGATTACGACTGACGGGCACGCTCTCTAAATTCGGGTAATTTTCAAACAAACAAACGCCCGTTTCTCCACGTTTTTCAAAGGTATCAATTGCTCGAATATTGACCAGGTAGCTTCTGTGCGTACGATGAAACCCATGCTCAGCCAATTTATTGGCCGCCTCAGTAATAGACCAAGGGCAAAACAAAATTCCGGAGTTTGTATAGAGCTGAATGTAGTGGCCATCTGCTCTGACCACGGCAACGTCACTGACCGCAAGGAACCGAATTTTCCTGTCTTTCTCATAAGGGATTTGAAAGACCTCCGCGGGTTGTGCGGATTGCAATTCAGTCTCATCAACAAGCAACGCCGGCTCGGCCTGTTCAGCCTGTTCAGCACGGTCAGCACGGTCAGCGGGTTCAGCAGGTTCAGCGTTATTTGACGAGATCATGCCGCTGAGCGTATTTTCCCTCACGGTTGGCGTATTAGCGAGAAAAGTCGCACCGACCAACAGAAATGTTCCGCATATCATAAAAGAGGCGATTGTGACTGTAATGGCCAAGGTGTGATTGGCCATTACAACGGCTATGGGCTGAAAATTTCCATCTAATTGAAAAGTGGTACCGAACATAGCCGAATAGTGAACTGCCGCAACGGCAAACCCTAACACTGCAGCACCTAACACAATGTTTGTCTTAGTCCGTTCGCCATACGCTACACGAACCGCGGATATACCCGCCAATGCTGCGACAAGCACAGCCAGCACCACTGAAAACACCTCAAACTGGGGCGCAATACCGCGTATTGCGTACATGCCAACATAATGCATCACTATCACACCACCGCCCAATATCAATCCTGATAAGGCCAGGCGCCTAGGTGTCCTCTTTGAGTAATGCAGCATGAGCAACGCGGTGCCTACCACCAAAATGGCGATGAGCGCCGAGCCCAAGGTCTGTAGCGAATCGTAGTACACAGGTACTTGAAATTCATGGGCGAGCATTGCAACAAAATGCATCGACCATATTCCCCCACCAATAATAAAAGAGGACATGATGACGAGTGTCTTTCGCTTGAACTCAGGTAGCGAGGCGATATTGTTGGTTATTGCCAACCCCGTAAATGCCGCCAATAACGATACGGCAATAGAGGCCAATACCAAAAACATATTGTGCGAGACTTCTACCACTAGCTCGCCCTTCGTGCAGCCGCATCGCAAAGGCAAAATTTTCTAGGAATGGTGCACCGTGCAATCATGATTCAATATTACACTGCTTTCTAGCAACAAATTAGACAATCTCGTGTCTTCTATATTATCGCGTCACCCAAATTAAGAATGTCTGACCCTTGTTAGTGCTTGTAAACGACAGTAAACCGGCATCGCGTTATGCGGATCGCTGCAATAAAATAGCAGGTGATACTCTCAACGTTGAGACAAGCCATAAGGCACCGGCTAGAAGACACAAGCTGCTGGCACCTGTTGCCACAACAGCACCTGCCCATGCACTTCCATCGCTGTTCAATTTCAACCAATAGTTCATTAGTGCTTGAGCTAATGCGCTACCCACAATCATTGAAAACGTCGACAAGACGATCGCAAGCAGTGCATATTCGTATACAACGCTTTTCATGACGACACTCATACGGGTGCCCATGGCGTGCATGATAGAGGCTTCATACACTTGACTCTGCCGGTTGACCGCAATGACACTGGCCATGACTAATATACTTGCACTAAGGCTGACAGCCGCGATTAGCATCATTGCAAGTCCGGCACTTGAAAGAATGGCTTTGGATGATTCAAGGATTTTTGCGGTTCGCACGATGACAACGTTAGGGAAATATTTACCCAACGCAGTTTGTGCTGCTATGTCTTTTTCAGGTTCTAAATTAATGCTACCGATGTAACGCGTAATGAATGGATCAAGAATGTTGTCGGTAAAAACTGCTTCCAACCAAAAGCTGGTTTCAAACTGCGCTTGGGAATAGATCGCTGAAAGCGTTGCTGTTACTAATTCACCCATAATAGTGAATTCCAGTTCATCACCAACCTTTAGCCCTAGTTTATTCGCTTCGCGATCTTCCATGGCTACTAGTGGCGCGCCTGAATAATTCTCAGGCCACCATTCCCCGCGAGCCACTGTGGTGTTATCAATATTCTGCTGTCTGTAACTTAATTTGTGTTCATCGTTCGCTTCCAGTGCTCGTGCGGTGACGTCGCTGTCGGCAAGGCTTTCGTCATTGACCCTAGTCAACCTACCCAGTACTAATGGAGCAATGGAGTGGCTCTGGTAACCCTTCAACTCTTCAACGCTTTGGTTGAAATCAGGTACTTGTGGTTTTTGTAAATCGTAGAGTACCAATGAAGGCGCGCGCTCAGGCACTGTATCGTTGAGTGTTTTATAAGTCGATGCAATAACGAGTGCCGAAGCAACCAAGAGGGTTAGCGCGGTACCCAGCGAGAGCAACATTGGTCGCAACGAAGCGCCTGGTCTGTATAAGCCAGCGACGGCCAATCTAAGAGCAAAACGCCCATCTAGCGCTCGCACATGCATTAACTTCTCTGCCCCTATGCGTATTAGGAATACGATGCCATTGAGCAATAACAGCAACAAAACGATGCAAATAGCGAAACCTGTGGCAATGAAGGGTTCTGGAATAAAAACGAGTAGCAGTAGCAAACCGATGAGGCCAATCAATGCGGTGGCCCAGCGATAGCTATTGGGCACTGTCGTTTGCTGGCTAATCAAGCCTTTTATTAACAGAGCGGTCGGCATATTGAGTGTGCGTCCCAGTGTAGGCAAGGTAAAAGCTAGTGCAGTACAAATGCCTAAAAGAACGGCTAATGCAGTGGGAGGTAGGAGTGCTTGCAACGATGGGGTGATGGGTAAGCGTTCACTCAATGTATGCGCAGCGATCCAAGCTACACCAGATCCGAGTAATGCGCCCGCAGAGCTGGCGAAGGCCGCCAATAACGTAATTTGTCCAATATAAACAGCTGCGACTTGTGGAGCCCTAGAACCTAGTGATTGCAAAGTGGCTATGGTGCGAAGCTTTGTTTGCAAATACGCCCCAACACTGTTGGCAACACCCAAACCGCCAATCAACAATGTGCTAAAACCAATCAACAATAGAGCCGATGCCACTTGATCAAGCCGCCTGCCGACTATCTCTGCACGCTCCTCCACCGTTTGAACCTCCCAACTAGCATTGGGGAATTCTCCACGCAGTTGTTCTCGCCATTGTATGGAATCCCCTTCCACTCTTAATCGGTACTCGTAGTCGACCAAGCTGGTTGGAAGCAGCAGCCCACTCTCGCGCAAAGCGCTCTCATCGACGATAACTGGCGGACCTCGAAAATCAGCTCTTAGACTTCTGTCAGGTTGCTCAACAATGATAGCTCGCAGTTCAATCTCGAGGTTACCGATACTGACAATTTGCCCTACTTCCAGAGAGAGTTGCTCCACCAGCGCAGGATCAAAAGCGGCACCCCAGGTACCGTCGTCAGATTGTTTTACGGCTTCTTGGAGGGTGATGTCAGGTGCTAGTGTGACGCTTCCATAAAGTGGGTAAGCGTCATCAACGCTTTGCAATTCGACGACTGAGAACTGGCCTGATTCTGTTCCCATCATCGTACGAAGCTCTAGCAATAAGGACGACTCTGCGTTTTCAGAAAGCCATGCCTGCTGCTCGTCGGTTATCGCTTGTCGCTGGCTTATCTGAATATCTCCACCGAACAGATTACGTTCTTGCTGGTGAAAACCGTCTCGAACTAATTGCAATAAACTGCCACAGGCAGCGATAAGAGCGATTCCTAGCAGAAGACATGCAGCAAATACCCAGAGCGAACGAACTTTGCTGGCTCCGCGCAAATCTCTCAGCAGGAACCCTCTTAATGCGATCATCAGCCTTCTACCGCTGATTGGGAACCCTGCGGATGTGTATGCAAGTTGCCATCATGAAGTCGAAGCGTTCTATCACAACGATTGGCTAGTTCAGTGTCATGAGTCACGAGTAATAACGTAGTACCGCTATCTCGATTTAGGTCGAATAACAACTGCATGATGAATTCGCCCGTTCGCTCGTCCAAGTTGCCAGTTGGTTCATCAGCGACAATAAGTTTTGGCCCGTGCACTAAGGCCCTGGCGATAGCCACTCGTTGCTGTTCACCACCTGAAAGCTGGGCTGGATAGTGATCATGTCGCTGCGCCAACCCTACTTTGTCGAGCATGTCCATTGCCCGCTTCCGGCTGTTGGGTAAGCCCGCAATTTCGATGGGCAGCGCAACATTTTCACGTGCGGTAAGGCTGGGAATGAGGTGGAAGGACTGAAACACAATACCGATATGTTCGCGTCGCAAATCTGCACGATCATCCCCGCTCATCCCCTGAAGAGATTGACCCGCTATTGAAATCGAACCATCACTAGGGGTCTCTAATCCCGTTAGAATTAAAAGTAAGGTTGTCTTACCAGAACCGGAAGGACCGATGATCGCAACCCTTTCCTTGTCCTCGACACTGAGATTCAAACCATTGAGAACAGTGATTTCTGAGCTGGCTAAGGCGTAGCTTTTTTTTAAGTCGGTAAGTTGGATGATGCCGCTCATTGGTTCTGCCTGCTCGTATTATGTACGGGTAAACATTAACCTATGTACGAGAAGTTTTCACCGCTGATTATGCACCGCTATTGCCGACGCTTACCGTAAGACGAACTTAGAAGCCAACAGTAAATCCCACCGAGGTATCCGAATCGCTTATTGAATCAAACTCATCAAATTCGATGCGCCTAATTCTATGGCTGATTTTGACTGCGCCCTGCGAAACGCGCATTGACACACCCAACTCTAATTCAGACTCTATGTAGCTACTGCTGGCGGTAATGTCGCCATCGAGCTCTAGCCTAAACAAATCCGATAATACTTGGCTTGCCCGGCCCCGTATCAACCCTAATCCTTCCTCGGCTTTTTCAATTCCTGAGTCTTGCGAGTAGTCTATTGATCTAAATCCCATACCCGCTTCCAACCACGCCTGTCGTTGGGCGGTATTAATAAGATCAAAACCCAGACCACTCAACAACACAATTTCTTTATCTATCTGCAGTTGATCATCAATTCTCAGGCTCGCATCGCCAAACGAATACCATTGCTCAGAGAACCAGTATCGAGGCTTATAGCCAAAGACATAACTGCTGTTACCTGAACGAATCCAATCCGCATACACGTAATGGCTTAGCGGTCTTTCATTCAAACTGGCATGCACTCGTACACGCGATGCTGTTGAACCGTCTCGTAGAACCGTTCCACCTTCAACTCCACCGGTCCATTGGGCTTCAAGCGCCAATGGCATCAGCAAAGCAGATGTCATTGTCATGAGTGGCAACAGTTTGTACATGATTGTGTAGTCGGTGTATCGGAGGTACCAGAATATCACTATTGAAATTAGCAGGAATGTAAAACAAAATCACACACCATTCGAACGTCGTTATTCCTACCCACCTCTGCGGCCACTCAATCTATTGCTCAACTTATTAAGCCAACAACTACATACGAATACGCTTGTACTCTGGGTCGTAAAGATCAGCTTCGACGACCACGGCTGCAACCAACTCTCCAATAACCTCGACCGACAGTTCGGTACCCCGAGCATCAAATTCAGGATCCACAAATCCCATTGCGATGTTTTTGTTGACTCTATAGCCCCAACCACCAGAGGTGACCGTTCCGATACAAACACCACTGGCGCTGAGAATGCTGTCTCCTGCATGCGCAGGTGCATGCCTGCAATCAAGAATAAGCGTGACAAATTTTCGTCTTGGACCATTAGCTCGATGCACAAGTAGAGCTTGTTTTCCAATAAAGTCCGGTTTATCCAGTGTAACGAATCTCTCCAGAGCACTTTCGAGCGGATCGAACTCTGTGACCAAATCAGCCTTCCAGTGTCGATAACCCTTCTCGAGCCGCATGGATTCGACTGCGTGACTTCCAAACATTGTCAAACCGAATGCTTTGCCCGCAGTCTTTAGTGCCTGGTAGGCAGCATAAAGCTGGCTATTTGGTATATGAATTTCATAGGCCAATTCCCCAGAAAAGCTGACAGACATCACCACTGCGCGGGCAATGCCGACAAATGCTTCGCGTACCGATAGCCATGGAAACGCCTCTTTAGACCAGTCACCACGGGAAACTGTGGACAGCAATTCCCGTGACTTTGGCCCTGCTATAACGAGAATGGTCCAATCGTTTGTTAACGAACGAATCTGCACAGAACCGTCTTTGGGCAAATGGTTACTCAGCCAATCCATATCGTGAAATTCAGCCGCTGCCGCAGATCCGTACCAGATCTTGTCGGCTGCCACGTTAGCCAAGGTCGCCTCGGCCTTTATGTTGCCATGTTCGCTTAGCAGATAGGTCAACCCCACCTTCCCAAGCTTGCGTGAAACACGACCACACACCATTTTATCGAACCAATCGTGTACTCCTGAGCCCGTTATTTCGAAGCGATTAAAGCCGTTGACTTCAGTCATGCCTACCGCATTTTGCACCGCTTTAATTTCGTCGCCAACAACATCAAACGTTTCATTGAAACGAAACGTATGTGTTTCTTTAAATTCGCTAGAAGGTTTGAAGTAGGCAACTCGCTCCCACCCATTAACCACACCAAACTCTGCCCCTTCCTCTTCAAGCACTTTTGTCAGTGGCGTAGTTTTAGCTGGACGTCCAGCTGGGCGGTGTTCATGAGGAAAATGAAACCGGAACTCGTTTCGGTAATCTTCGATAGCTTTTAGCGCGGTTAATTCAACATTTGCATGCCCAGTAAAGCGACGTGGATCGGTACCCCATGTGTCATAACAGGCCTCACCATGCACAATCTGTTGAGCCAAAAGCCAACCGTGACCACCGCCCTCACCCAACCCTGCACGCAATCCAATAATACAGAATGCATTGCGTTTGCCCGGTATCGGCCCTACCAGTGGTGCACCATCGATGGTGTAGGTAATCGGCCCATTAACAACTGAACGTATGCCGGCTTCGGCAAGGGCGGGCATTCTAGCGAAAGCCCCCTCCAAAACATCCATGACTCTATCCAAGTCATCTGGGCATAGTTCGTTAACAAAATTCGGATCAATTCCATCCATTCCCCAAGTCTTGCAGTCCTGTTCATAGAAACCGACTAGCAGACCGTCCTTTTCCTGGCGACAGTAGTAGTCACTGATGGGGCAGCGTAGTAGAGGCATTCGGTGTCCAGCCTCTTGTATCTCCGGAATCGACTCGGTCAGAAAATACTGATGCTCCATTGAGATCACCGGATGGTGCACACCCATCATCTCGCCTACTTCGTTAACACGATATCCACACGCATTAACAACAACTTCACAATCTATATCGCCATGTTCGGTGTGAACCGTCCAGCTATCATCCTTGTTCTGTGTCAGCCCGGTTACGGGTGTATTACGATAAATTTCTGCACCAGCCAAACGTGCACGACGAGCTAAGGCTTGACACAGTTGCGCAGGATCGATGTCGCCGTCTAATGGATCCCAAAGCCCTCCCAATAGATTATCAGTGGAAACCAGCGGGTGGCGCCTGGCACATTCAGCCGCATCAATCACTTCGAAATCCACCCCCATTCCCTTAGCAACGCTGGCAAAATGTCGATATCCATCCATTTGCGCTGCATTGTTGGTCAGGCGGATACCACCGTCAGCGTAATGATAATTAATTGGATATGCGGGATCGTCAGCAAGCTCTTTATAGAGTTTGATCGAATGAGACTTCAGACCAACCATCGTCTGGGTTGCTCCGAAATTAGTCACCTGCGCAGCAGAATGCCATGTAGTGCCGGAGGTCAATTCGTTGCGCTCAACGAGAACAACATCAGTCCAGCCCTCTTGAGTAAGATGATAAAGCGTAGAACAACCCGCAATCCCCCCCCCTATTACAACAGCACGTGTTTGACTTTTCACTCTATTCTTCCGTGAGCTTACTCGATTGATTTAAGATAGAATTTGCTGGGAAAACAATCAATGGATTTAGGCGCAGTTCAGGAAATCCGAACGATAGAGTCCAGTTTATTGAACACGAGTAAACGCGACTTCCTAACCAACAGCTCGCACAATATCTAAAGGGGTAGAGTTTGCCACTCAGCCAGAAGCTGCAAATCCTTCGTTATGGATACATGTGTTTTTTCTTGAATCATCCAGTATAAAAATCAGCCTTTAAAAAGATTGTAACGTCATGGTTTCGCACAACATCACAAATCGAAAAAAATTAGAATTATCTGACAAGTTAAATTTGCGAGTACTGCGCATATTTATCGCGTTAGAAGAATTTAAATCTGTAGCGAAAGCAGCTGAGTCATTAGGGTTAAGTAAATCAAGTGTTTCTCAGCACATTACTACCCTAGAGAACAGCGTCGGCATCCCACTGTTTGATCGAAAACAGAAGCCCATCGCATTAACTCTAGCGGGACAAGTGCTAAGCCTTCATGCCAACCGCATCGTGGCCAGTATTTCAGCGGCTGAAACAGCACTCGCTGATATTAATGCAGGCAGCTTACCGATACTCAACTTCGCCATTATCGATGATCTTGATGCTTCCCTAACACCTGTAATGGCGACCACATTACAAGAACGCCTAACTCAAAGTTCTATTTGCACTTTCTCTGGACGATCTGATCAAGTGACTAAGCGGTTGATCAATCGCGAAGCCGATATTGCTGTGACCGCAACCCTGCCTGCTAATTTGAATAAATTTGAAGTTCAGGAACTCTACAAAGAGGATTTTGTTTTAGTTGTCGCAAAATGCAAATACGACCCCAAACTAGACTGGCGAAAACAACTATCTACGCTGCCATTGGTCCAGTTTTCTGAGGCGATGCCAACAGGTCAGATGGTCGCAACGCATTTAAAAAGAATAAGACTAGATACCCCTAAACGATTTTCATTCGAAACAAGCCGCTCCGTTATATCAACGGTTGCCAGAACAGGCGGTTGGACCTTAGCAACCCCATTGAGTATTCTGGATGCGAGTCGATTTTCCAACGATATTGAACTATTCCAACTGCCATTTCCTCGCCTGCTGAGAAGTGTTTTTCTGATCAACCGCAACGATGAACTCGGCACCTTACCGGAAGCATTGGCCAACACGTTCAGACAACTACTAAGAAATGAATTACTCGTGGAATTTGAAAAAATAAGCCCAGCCATGTCTGGAATGCTCGAAGTTACCAGCGATACCATTGTGAAGTGATACAGCTTCAATCAGCATACCAAGGATAAAAGTGTTAACCCAACCACAGAGTATTGTCACACCTTCGTCTTTTGTAAAACGATCAGCAGCAAATGTTACCGAGGTCTGCTTTGTAATCAAACCCGCACCTAATATAAATGATGAGGTAGGAAATATACCCCACTTAAACATTCGTCTAGCAAGTCACAAGTTACGACAGAGTAACTAGATAGCAATGACTTAATGGTGAGTAGGTGGATTATTATGGCGATGGTTCCTCGGCGTCGAGGTCTGTTTCTTCCTGCAAACCATTTATTATCATGAAGTTATATCTCACTGTTTTGTTTGCCTCCCTTCTCGCCCCCCTGACGTCCAGCGCACAAACTGCGCAATCTGGCGCAATAAACGGTTCTGTGACGAGCACGGAGCGGGCTTTTGCCGCAGGTACGTTAAATGCAGCTCGCGAAGGCTTCATATCGGCCTATGGTTTCAACGCAACCGATTGCGACCCTATTCAAAGTGAGTGGGTTTGTTCTGAATTCGACGTCACCGCCGCCACGACCTTATCTCTAGCAGAGCCGGCTGCCGAGTCCTTAGCAGCGTGTACTGCCTACGGTTCAAATCAAGATGCTGCTCAAATTGCGTTCAGTGCAGAATGCGAGTGGCGTGATAGAAACTACTGCAACCTGTTATCCAGTGGTGAATGGGCTTGCTCAACGGAAATTATTACCGATTCCATTACAAACGTCTCACCGGTTATTACCAGCAACGCTACATGCATCGCCTACGGATCAACATCACAAGCTGCACAAGACAGCTTCAGTGCTGAGTGCCCTTGGCGCGACAGAAATTTTTGTGGATTACTGAGTACAGGTGAGTGGGCTTGCTCCACCGAAGTTATTGCAGATTCAATTAACGACCCAACAGCATCCTTAAACGTTGGTGAAGGTGTGTGTATCGCTTACGGTGCCTCACTAGACGATGCTCAAGAATCGTTCAGCACGGAATGCCCTTGGCGCGACAGAAACTTCTGTGATCCGTTGTCCAGCGGCGAGTGGGCTTGCTCCACTGAGAGTATTGAGACATCTAACAATGTATTCGACACACCGACCACGACAAGTATTACAACTGAAACAACAACCCCAGCGACAACCACTACCGCGACAACTACCGCAACGGCTCCGACAAGCAGTGCAAATACCGGACTGAAAATTGAAGCTGAAAGCGTCGCTTACAACAGCGCAGTGTGGAGCCCAAGCGAAGGTGGCCTCGTGTATACAGGTGCAAACCGTTATTTACTCACTAGCCGTAACGACGACGCAAACCTGGTATTTGACTTCACTATTCCAACAGCAGGCTCATACCGATTTACCATGCGCTCTCGGGCAGGCAACGGCAATGATCCGTCTGAGCCACCCAATGATGTATGGATTAAAGTAGCCGGAGACGAATGGCTGAAAGTGTTCATGACACGTGATGGTCAATGGCACATAGATGCTATTGGCGAACGCAACGGCACGCACTCTCGAGATCTGAACACCTATGATTTTGGCATCGGCACTCAGCAAATTATTGTATCTGGACGTTCGCAAGGACACATTCTAGATTGGGTCGCTTTAGAGCCTCAAGGTTTTACGGTTACCGAAAGCACAACAACGACCGCGACAACAAGCACGCCGGCGACCACCAGCACAGTGGCGGGAACAGGCGTTATGAACACCTCCTACCAACCAGGTGACTTAGTCATCATTGCTCACGATAGCGGGCCTGATACTGATGACATGCAGGCAATAGTGGCGAACAGAATGATAATGGATGCCTACCCTGCCGTTAACTACCTACTGGTTGGAGCCACACAGGGGCATGCTTGGACTACCCCAACGGCAGGTAGTGAAGCTCACACAGAATCATTATTCCCTGACTGGATAAACGCCAAAGCCAGCACGAGTGGCACGACAAGCTTTGACGGAACATCTGTCATCACTGTAGCCGATCGCATAGAACAAACGCTAGGCAACGGTGGCACTGTGCACATAGCAGAAGGCGGCCCAAGCGACTTTACGGCTGAAGTTTTAAGATTGCTACAGTCCCGCGGTGTGAGCGCCACTAACCTTAAGCGCATACGAGTGGTCCAACATAGTGCAGGAACAACTGCATGGAATGAGCAACAAACCTCTAGCACTAACATTGCCTTAGTTAAAACAGCTAGCACATGGGTACCCATTGCAAATGGTAACGTGGGTGGAAACGCCACCGCTGACTTTCAAGAACCTGCTAGCTCCTCCATGTGCCAACGGTTTATGAGCTCAGCCTCGGGAACTCAATATGCCTCTCAGTGGGCATGGGCCTACTCGACAATTGACGATGCTCGTAAATGTGATCAGTCAGATTCTGTAGAACTTCTCTACATCTTGAATGAGACCAGCACTAAAACGTTTGATCAATTCAGCTCGCGCTATATGTAAAATCAGGCACCACACTAGTCGTGTGTTTTTAACACTGCAGCTGTGGCGCCTGGTGATTTAAAAAAAGACAGTAATATAGTGGCTGACTCAGCAATGGGTTCAGCCATTTTTTTTGATAAAAAATTGCTGCTAGATTCAATCGCTACTTAATTTATGGCTTAACACTAGGCTCCGTTCGTTATACCTATAAACCCTGCAAAGGTATCGCTTGTCAGGTGAGTTTTTCAAACAACCCTGCCTTGCTAACAGGTATAGTCTTCAGTTGGAAACCGTTGTCTTTTACGATGTTCGGATATCTTTCGCACAATATCCTCCTGACAAATTTAACGCATGAATGAGATTCTCTCCCTGGCTGGAGCCAATCTGCTTTCGCCAATTATTCTTAGCTTCGCTTTAGGCGTTGCAGCGGCACTAGCCCGATCAGACCTTGCGGTACCCGAGGCTGTTGCCAAAGGTATGTCCATATACCTGCTGTTTGCCATAGGCTTCAAAGGTGGCGTTGCTGTCAGCGCACACGGTATTGACACCACGTTAATACTGTCTTTGATCGCAGGCCTCGTTCTATCATTCGGACTGCCACTCATTGCGTTTGGGCTGCTACGACTCATGAGTGGGCTCAACAAAACAGATGCTGCAGCGGTAGCCGCCCACTACGGCTCAATTAGCATCGTGACCTTTGTAGCCGGCACCTCAATTTTAGAGAGTCGTATGATTGACTCAGAGGGCTACTTAGTTGCTGTTGCCGCTGTAATGGAAGCGCCCGCAATACTCTCCGCACTGTGGTTAATTGCAAGAAGTGGCGGCGGTGCTCGCATGGAACCAGGCCTTATGCGCGAGATTCTACTCAATGGCTCCATCGTTTTATTAGTAGGTGCTTTTGCTATAGGCGCTATAACTGGCGAGAAAGGATTAGCTGAGATCAGTTCCTTTATCGTGTCGCCATTCAAAGGGGTTTTATGCTTGTTCCTACTCGATATGGGACTGATTGCCGGCAGAGGTTTACGCAGTATGCGTGGCGAGCTGGGCCTCGGTACCATCGCATTTGCCGTCGTGATGCCACTCTTGGGATCAATCATAGGCATGGGCGCTGGCATGCTAATAGGATTGTCCCTGGGCGGCATCGTATTGATGATGATATTGTCCGCATCCGCTAGCTATATTGCGGTGCCTGCGGCAATGCGGGTCGCTCTTCCAGAAGCAAATCCTAGTATTTACTTGACGTTATCACTCGGTGTGACCTTCCCATTTAATCTGACGCTGGGTATTCCTTTATATCTGGCTACGGCCCAATTTGTAACCGGAGTTTAGTCCTTTGGAAACGCATGACGCCAAGCGAGTCGAAATTGTAATTGAAGCCCCGTTAGAGAGTCGCCTAACGGATGCATTAACAAAATCAGGGGTCACGGGCTTCACCGTACTGCCTGTTTTAGGCGGATCTGGACGATCGGGTCAATGGACTCGAGAGGGTCAAATCGGCAGAGCCGGTATGGTGATGGTTATTTGCCTCATCAAGCCTGATCGACTTGATACATTGCTAGAGGCCGCCTTCACCGTTGTGAAGAAGCACATCGGTGTGGTCAGTATCACCGATGCTAAAGTCCTACGCGCCGAGCGGTTTTAACGACTTAGCTTGGCGAAGGTGATTCGTACAGATCATCCTTGAATAGCAGCTTATCAACCTTGAGATAAGCAACACCCTCATCCAGTGCAATCACCACCTCTTCGACACCTATCATCGCCTCCAACTCTTTAGTGAACTCACTGATACGAGTTTTCTCATCAGACGATAGCGCGCGACGATGAGTGGCCATTTTCTTAGGCTGGGTGAACCCAAGTAACAAGAGCCCCCAAACGATACAAAGGGCACCCATGGCAGCAAACACGCCGATCGGTCCGACCGCACCATAAAGCCACCCTGCTCCGGCCCCACCCACGAACGCTCCAAAAAACTGACTACTGCTGTATATCCCCATGGCGCTGCCTTTGGCTGCAGCGGGCGCTAAACGAGAAACTAAGGACGGTAACAAGGCCTCGAGTGTGTTCATAAAACTAAAGAAACACGTGATGGCCAAAAATAGTAGGAGCACACTCTGGCCAAAGCCTAAGGCATCAGGGCCAGCGAAGAGCACTTGGGTTAGCGCCAAGCCTGCCACACACAGTAGCAAGACAGCTCGCATCGCTTTGCGCTCTCCCCAAATAATGAGAGGCACCATCACGCCAATAGCGATGACAACAGCAGGCAAATAAATAAGCCACTGCCGATCGCTATTGATTCCAGCATCCCGCAGCTGCAGAGGAACAACGAAGAACACAGCTGTTATCAGCAAATGCAGCATGAAAATACTCAGACTAAGCCGCTGTAATTGACGATTACCCAACAGACGCTTCATGGTTGCGACATTGGCCCCCGTGTCAGCACTGTATTGACAGCGAAGCGGATTAGGCACCAGTGTATGAAGTATGGCGATGCCCATCACGGCAGACGCAGCAGTAATCCAAAACAGGCCGTCAATAGAAAACCAACCGAGTAGAAATGGGCCAAGAACGAGGGACAAAATAAAAGCGAACCCTATGCTGGCCCCCAGGCTCGCCATAACCTTGGTTCGTTGCTCATCACGCGTTAGGTCAGCGGCTAATGCCATCAATGTCGATGCTATTGCCCCTGTGCCCTGCAAGGCTCGCCCTAGAATGACGCCGTATACGGAATCTGACATGGCCGCCACAACGCTACCGATAGCCATTAGCGTCAAACCTATCGTGATGACGCGCTTTCGCCCAATTCGATCACCCAGCATACCGAATGGGATTTGCAGTGATGCCTGCAGCAGTCCGTATATGCCAATGGCCAGTCCAATGAGAAATGGCGTGCTCTGCGTGTAATGATCACCAAACAAGCTAAACACTGGCAGTATGATAAACAGGCCCAGCATACGAACCATGTATATCAGAGACAATGACCACGCAGCCCGTCTTTCGCCTGAAAGCAACCCTGTTGGGCTAGTACTGTTGATCGGGTCCATAAACCTTAGGGATTGACTCTTTTCAAGCGGAGTATAGTAGCAGTCGCCCGAGCACTTCGGGCATGCCCTGCCTCAACCGTTAGCGAATTACATACGATGGATACCATCCGAATAAAGGGTGCTCGCACTCACAATCTAAAGAACATCGATGCAGAGCTGCCTCGTGACTCTCTGATCGTGATTACTGGGCTCTCAGGAAGTGGCAAATCTTCACTCGCCTTCGACACGCTTTTCGCTGAAGGCCAAAGGCGCTACGTAGAATCACTATCGGCCTACGCACGACAATTCCTGTCGGTGATGGACAAACCCGATGTGGACATGATTACCGGCCTATCGCCGGCTATCTCTATTGAGCAGAAATCGACCTCGCATAATCCACGCTCAACGGTCGGCACCATCACTGAAGTATACGACTACCTGAGACTTCTTTTTGCCCGCGCAGGAACCCCCACCTGCCCAAAGCACGGTGAGGTGCTTGAAGCACAAACAGTCAGTCAAATGGTCGATACCGTTCTTTCAATGGAAAAAGGGACGCCGGTGGCCCTGCTAGCGCCGGTTGTCAGCGGCCGAAAAGGTGATCACGCAACTCTACTAGAACGTCTTCGCATTCAAGGGTATTTACGTGCCCGTATCGATGGTGTCATCACCGAACTAGAAGGCGAAATTTCTCTGCCAGCCAAAAAGAAACACTCTATTGATGTCGTCGTCGACCGGTTTAAAGTTCGCGACGATTTACGGCTGCGACTCGCGGAATCGTTTGAAACCGCAACAAACTTGGGCGAAGGCAACGCGGTTATTGCAGCACTTGATGGGAAGAGCGACGATATTGTTTTTTCTACGCATTTTGCCTGCAGCCAGTGCGGCTACTCAATGCCAGAGCTCGAACCCAGAGCCTTTTCGTTTAACAGCCCCCACGGTGCATGCCAGGGATGCGATGGCTTGGGGCTGAGCCAGTATTTTGATCCGAAGATGATTGTGATTAACCCTGCGGTGAGTTTGGCCGGTGGAGCCATTAAGGGTTGGGACAAACAAAATCCTTACTACCATCAAATGATTTTGTCGTTGGCCAATCACTATAAATTCAAAGTCGATACGGTTTATGACGAGCTGGGTGAAGCGATACAGAACATCCTGCTGTTTGGCTCTGGCGATGAGCAAATCACCTTCAAATATCAAAGCGAGAAAGGCAAAGCTAGTCGGGAGTCTGTCAGGGCGTTTGAAGGCATTATTCCAAACTTAACCCGACGTTACAAAGACACGGAGTCCAATGCAGTTCGAGAAGAACTGACGAAACTCATGTCGTCTCACACGTGCCCAGATTGTAAAGGTGCAAGGTTGAACGAGGCTGCTCGCCACGTGCTGGTTAACGGTCACAGCCTGCCCTCTATTGTTAGCTTGTCCATCGGTGATTCACACAAATTAATCAGCTCGCTAAAGCTTAAAGGTCAACGCCGGGAAGTCGCTGAAAAAATAAACACCGAAGTGCTCCAACGCTTATCCTTCTTAGTCAATGTAGGACTTCAGTACTTATCACTAGATAGAGGAGCTCATACGTTGTCTGGCGGTGAAGCTCAACGTATTCGGTTAGCAAGCCAGATAGGCGCAGGCTTACAAGGTGTCTTGTATGTATTAGACGAACCATCCATTGGTCTGCACCAACGCGATAACGATAAGCTCTTATCAACACTGGTCTACTTAAGGGATCTTGGCAATACCGTTATTGTTGTCGAACACGACGAAGATGCTATCCGTGCTGCTGACTATGTTTTAGACATTGGGCCTGGTGCTGGTGTTCACGGTGGCAATATTGTCGCAGCGGGTACACCCGCTGAAATCATCAAAAGCAAGGCCTCTATTACAGGTCAGTATTTGAGTGGCAAACGATTCATTGCGGTGCCAAAACGTAAGCCTGCAGGCAAGCAATTTATAAGTATCAAGGGTGCTCGCGGCAACAATCTAAAAGCTATCGATGTCGATATTCCCGTCGGTGTTTGCACCGTTGTTACCGGTGTTTCAGGCTCTGGAAAATCAACCTTAATCAATGACACGTTGTACAAACACGCGGCTAATGTGATCAACAATGCTCGCCATACTCCAGCCGCGCTGAAGTCAATCAGTGGTTTAAAAGTATTTGATAAAATCGTTGCCATTGATCAAAGCGCGATAGGCCGTACACCGCGTAGTAACCCTGCCACCTACTCTGGCTTGTTTTCCCCTATTCGAGATTTGTTTGCAGGCACCCATGAAGCAAGATCCCGTGGCTACCAACCCGGCAGATTCAGTTTTAACGTCAAAGGGGGACGCTGCGAAGCCTGCCAAGGAGACGGATTAATCAAAGTGGAAATGCACTTCCTGCCCGATGTGTATGTGCCCTGTGATGTATGCCAAGGACAGCGCTATGGCCGCGAAACGCTGGATATTCGTTATAAGGGTAATAACATTCATCAGGTGCTGTCCATGACGGTTGAACAGGCGAATGAGTTTTTCCAAGCCGTCCCCGTACTACACAGAAAACTACAAACCATGATGGATGTAGGGCTCTCGTACATCACGTTAGGTCAGAACGCGACAACACTGTCAGGAGGCGAAGCACAACGTATTAAGTTGGCGCGCGAACTCTCTAAGAGAGACACCGGTAGCACGCTCTACATACTAGATGAACCCACCACTGGCCTTCACTTTGAAGATGTAAAAGCCTTGCTTATGGTATTGCAAAGACTTCGCGATGCAGGCAATACGGTCATTATTATTGAGCATAACCTTGACGTGATAAAAACAGCTGATTGGCTGATTGATATGGGCCCAGAGGGTGGCGACGGAGGTGGATCAGTGGTCGCCTCGGGAACCCCAGAAGCCATAGCCAAATGTAAATCATCACATACTGGGCATTACTTAAAGCGACTACTCAAGTGAGAATGCACGTGTGCATCTATAACGGGCCGAACCAATAGCTATGAGAGAACCAGCCACTCCACTACTTGTTCGTATTGAAAAAAACACTCAATCGATTACCTGGGGAATAATTTTCATGGTCTCCGGCACTATGATCGTGCCAATCATGGATGCCTTAGCCAAGATTTTAGGTGACACCCTTTCACCATTACAGGTCACCTGGGGTCGCTTTTTTTTCCAAGCCTTGATAATGGCTGTCGCTATTGTCGTTTTGTATAGCCCAGCTCTGTTGTGGCCTAAAAGGCCCGTTGTCCATGCCATGCGAGGTATTCTGCTTGCGATAGCAACTTCGTTCTTTTTCTTCTCGTTACTGCATTTACCCTTAGCTGACGCCATAGCTATTTTCTTTGTGCAACCCATGCTGCTTACTCTGTTGTCCGCCATATTTCTAGGTGAAACCATTGGCTGGCATCGCAGAGCTGCCGTCATTATGGGATTCGTTGGGGCGTTGCTCATTATAAAACCCGGCAGTGATTCTTTTACGCTTGCGGCTCTACTGCCTATTGGTGCGGCTTTATTTTTCTCAGGCTATTTAGTGGTTACACGTTCTGTCGCTAATGTCGATCACCCACTAACCATGCAGTTTGCCAGTGGTGTCGGCGCCACCATTGCACTATCGCTAGGACTGATACCCGGCACCCTAGCTTCCAGCGCCATGTGGGGAGCACAAATGCCTAACCCTATAGAGTGGAGCTATTTGGCCGGCATTGGACTTATCGCAGCTGTTGGACACTTGCTGGTGGTCATAGCAGTGAATCGAGCACCCACCTCTGTACTCGCCCCATTTGGTTATGTAGAAATCATTGCAGCGACCATTTTAGGCTGGATCATTTTTAGTGACTGGCCAGATTCCCTCTCGTGGTTAGGTATAGCCATAATTGCACTCAGTGGGCTGTACGTTTTTGCCAGAGAGCAACGCATAGCCAAAGAAATTGCCTAATAAGCACGACGCTATACCCGTTTAATCACGGGCAGCACAGAGTGCTGATTTAAGCGCGCGCACCGTTTGAGGAACTTGTAATGTACTGACATTGCCTAGGCCCAACACGAGTGCATTTATTCGTGTTGCTACAGGCTTATTCCACATTAGGTCTTCAACAAATTGCACGCCCAGTTGATGCTTTTCAAATTGAAAGGCCAAGGCCTTAGCCGGCAGAGATTGCTTTAATCTAACCACGAGACTAAGACTTCCCCCAGTATCTGTCGGTGAATGAAGCATATCTATGTCTTCTAAAGCTGCCAGTAAGGCATGACGCCGTTGAGCATAGACGCCCCTAGCACGCTGCAAATGTTTGGCTAATGAGCCGTTGTTTAACACTTCTGCCACAGCCGCTTGGGCAATGGTGTTGCTACCACCGCCTAATGCCTTCAAGCAATACTGACTGCGTTGCACATGCGACTTAGGCACCACCAACCACGCTATTCGTGCGGCAGGAAAAATCAGCTTAGAGAAGGTCCCTGCATGCAGTACAACTGCACCCGCCGCATCACTCGAAGACGCCAATGCAGGCCGAGCTTGCGATGCATCACGAAATTCACTGTCGTAATCGTCTTCAAAGATAACTGACTTATGCTTGTGAGCGAAGTCGAGCATAAACCTGCGACGATCCGGCGACAGGGCCGCACCGGTTGGGTACTGAAAACACGGTGTTAAATAGATAAGTGCTGGGCCCCCAGTGTTGGTCAGCTTAGGCGGTAAAGCGCCCAACGAATCAATCGTTAGCGGTGACAAGGTTAAACCCATCATACGAAAAGCATCCACAGCCCCTGGATAACCAGGGCTTTCAATCCATGCATGATCATTGTGATTGGCATACAGCATGGCCGCCAACGCCAGACTCTGTCGAGTGCTACTGGTGACCACAACTTGCTGCGGTTCGATAATCAGTGAACGGTAAATAGCTAAATATCGAGCAATCGCTGTTTGCAATTGCGGCAAAGCGCTCGCACTGTAACCCAGATGCTCAGCAGGTAATCTTGCAGCGATACTCATTGCACGACGCCACGCATCAATCGGGAATAGCTCTGAGTCGGGAACACCGGGTGCTAACGTTGCATCGCTTCGCGATGAACCTAGTAAGGCATCACTTCTGTCAGACAGAGAACACGCATCGCCACGTTCAGCAATAGCGCCTTGTTCTTTAGGACTACTGGGCAAGCTATGAGTGACCCGAGTTCCTCGTCGCCCTTGTGTCTCTATCAGTTCTTCATCTTGAAGCTGCGTGTAAACAGCAATTACCGTGTTCCGCCCAACCTGTAATTGTTGGGACAATTGTCGACTCGAAGGCAACAACTGACCGTTGATCAATTCGCCTTGTGTAATCACCTCGTACAAGGCGAGATAGAGCTGTCTGACTTTCGATAACTCATGATTCAGCTTAGGCGAAAGCCGTAAGGTCCATTCAGGTGTATTGAGAACCTCTAATTCGCTACTCACGTGAGTAAACCCCATGATTCATTATGGTTCTATTAAATACTTATTTTCATATCTATTCAAGGGACCATAAAAAGAGAATACTCAGCTCCGACACTTTGACTCAATAAGGCTCTCAATCATGACCAATCACGCAACAGGACTTCCACCTAAAGGCGACAAGAGGCGCGTCCGTCAATCACCAAACCGCGCTGCCTATGATCAAGCATCGTTGTATAAGGTGCTTGATGCAGCCAATATTGGTCACGTGGCCTTTGTCCACGAGGGTTGGCCACAATCAATACCAACAGCCATAGCCCGTCTTGACGAACACCTGTATTTGCACGGTAGCCGCAGTAGCAGACTGTATATGGCACTGTCAGCTGGCGAACGCGTTTGCGTATCAGTTTGTCTGGTGGATGGCTTGGTGAAAGCGCGTTCGGCCTTCCACTGCTCCATGAACTACCGCAGTGCCGTTGTATTTGGCAGTGGACAAGCTGTTGAGGGGGACGAAAAAATCACCTTGCTTGATCGTTTTACAGAACATTTAATACCGGGTACATCAGATGACTTTCGCCCTATGCTACCCAAGGAAATCAAAGCAACTGCGCTCATTCGAATACCTTTAGACGAAGCCTCTGCAAAGATTCGCGATGGCGACCCCGTTGATGACAATGAAGATCTCGAATTAACGTATTGGGCAGGGGTTATTCCGCTTACAACATCCGCAGGAACCCCGGTCGCTTCAGCGAACCTACCGCCAACCGTTGAACCTAAAGCACAGCTGTTGAAGGCTATGGCTAACTTTTAAACATCACCCCATGGATAGGAGTTCTCAACAACTGTTACCGGTTGTTGAGAACTAACCGTGCTCCGCTCCCGCACTGAGCTCTTTGTTTAACAGTGCTTCCACGGCATCTTGTGGATTCACGCCATCGACGACTATTCGATAAATTTGCTCGATGATAGGCA